>NZ_JBFULE010000380.1:0-4997 GCF_056400485.1 Roseateles sp. P5_B10 | reverse complement strand
GGCCAGAAAGCGCCGCGCGTGGCCGACAGCTGCTCCTGCACGCGGATGCCACGCAGGATGACGGCCGACGCGAGCAGGGCCACGGCATCCACGGCCAAGGCCAGCGGAGCGCCCAGCAGCCTGATCAGCACGCCGGCCAGGCCCGGCCCGACGACCTCGGCGCCAGAACCGGCCAAGGCGTTCTTGGCATGCGCCTCGACAAGCCGCTCGCGTGGCACCACCTGGGTCAGCACGATCTGCGCGGCGCTGCCAGCCGTCGTGTGCACGGTGCCCAGTACGAAACCGACGACATACAGCCAGCCCATGCCCAGCCAACCCATCCACGCGGCCAGCGGCACCGTGGCCACCGCGAAGGCGAGCAGGGTCTCACCCACCACATAGACCGGCAGCTTGCGCATGCGATCCAGCAGCACGCCCGAGGGCAGCGAGAACAGCACGAAGGGCAGGATCTCCATCGCCTGCAGCAGGCCCATCTGCGTGGGGCTGGCGTTGAGCAGCACCGCAGCCGTCAGCGGCAGGGCCAGCATGGTGACCTGGCCGCCAAGGGAGGAGATGAGAATGGACGACCACAGCCGCCGGTAGACCGCATCGCGCAGCAGGTCGCCGGGCGCGAGGGTGAAAAACTTGGAGAACATGACGCTGGAGGCTCCGACAGGACTCGACGGGCGGGTCAGCCCCGCCGGGATGAAACAACGCGCAGGGGCGTCAGTCGAGGTCGAGCAACTTGGTCATGCACTGCATGCTAGCAGCGCGGCCGCGCGGTGTCGCGTGCCGGTGGTCACGGCTTGCGGACGACAAGTTCGGCGTAGCCGGTGGCCGAATCGAATTCGCGCGACAGCGAGCCGGTAGGCAGCGACGCAATCAGCAACTCGGCCGTCGTGCGCACCTCACAGCCGGCACACACATGGCCGCCGAACACGCGACCCGCCGCATCGGACACGCTGGCATGCAGATGCGCGCCATCGGGCGTCAGGCTGCCGCTGAGCGTCAGGATTTCGAGCGGCCCGGCGATGGTGGTCGGCTCCGGTTCGCCAGCGAAGCGCAATTGCGCATGAACGAGGCTGCCGATGCCGGCGACGACAAAGCCGGTGCGGCCTTCCAGCGCGCCGCGCAGGTCGTCCCCGGGGTTCAGGCGCAAGACCTCCACTTCAGTAGCCTACGGCCGCGCCATCGCGCCGCGGATCGCTGGCCGCCACATAGCCCTCGACACCCGGATCACCCAGCCGCCAGATGAACTGGCCGGCGCCGAAGTCCTGGTAGCTGTCGTGGATGTCGCCGATCTCATGGCCGCGCGCGCGCAGCGCCTCGATGGTCGCCGCCGGCATGTGCAGCTCGACGTTGATCGACAAACCTTCGTTGAAGCGCCAGCGCGGCGCATCGCAGGCAGCCTGCGGGTTCTGGCCGTAGCAGAGCATGCGCACCAGCGTCTGCAGATGCCCCTGCGGCTGCATGTTGCCGCCCATGACGCCGAAGCTCATCACGGGCGCGCCGTCCTTCGTCAGGAAGGCCGGGATGATGGTGTGGAAGGGCCGCTTGCCCGGTGCGACCTGGTTGGCGTGGCCGGCCTCCAGCGTGAAGCAATGGCCACGGTTCTGCAGGCTGATGCCATAGCCCGGCAGCACCAGACCAGAGCCGAAGCCCATGTAGTTGCTCTGGATGAAGCTGACCATCATTCCCGATTCATCGGCCGCGGTCAGATAGATGGTGCCGCCCTTGATGGGGTTGCCGGCACCGAAGGCCTGGGCGCGCTGCGGGTCGATGAGCTTGGCGCGCGAAGCAAGGTAGTCGGGATCGAGCAACTGGGCCGCGCTGACCGTCATCGCGCCGGGCTCGGCCACGTAGCGGTAGACGTCGGCAAAGGCCAGCTTCATCGCTTCGATCATCAGATGCTGGGCCTCGGGGCTGTCGACCTCGTGCGCCGTCACATTGCAATGCGCCAGCAGGCCCAGCGCCATCTGTGCGGCGATGCCCTGGCCGTTGGGCGGGATCTCGTGCAACGTATGGCCCGCAAAGTCCTTCGCCAGTGGTGTAACCCACTCAGGCTGATAGCCCGCCAGGTCGGCCTCGGTCAGCGCGCCGCCGGTCTCGCCCGCAAATCGAACGAGCGCCTTCGCAATCTCGCCGCGGTAGAACGCCTCGCCCTTGGACTCCGCAATCAGCTTCAGGCTGCGCGCCGCTTCCTGAAAGCGAAACAGCTCGCCCACCTCGGGCGCTCGCCCTTGCGGCAGAAAAGCCCGAGCAAAGCCGGGCTGCGATGTGAGCTCGCTCAACGCCGCCGCCATCGCCCACTTGCCCTGCACGATCGGCGGCACCGCATAGCCGCGCTCGGCGATCTCGATGGCGGGTTGCATCAGATCGGCGAACGGCAGCTTGCCGAAGCGCTCGCTCAGTGCGATCCAGCCGCCCACGGCGCCAGGCACGGTCACCGAGCCCCAGCCTCTCCTGGGCATGACCTGCCCCCCAAAGAACTCCGGCGTCCACGCTGCCGGCGCTGGGCCGGATGCGTTCAGGCCATGCAGCCGCTTGCCGTCCCACAGGATGCAGAACGCATCCGAGCCGAGGCCGTTGCTGCAGGGTTCGACCAGCGTCATGCAGGCCGCCGTCGCGATCGCCGCATCGACCGCGTTGCCGCCCGCCTGCAGCATGCGCAACCCGGCCTGGGCCGCCAGTGGATGCGAGGTCGAGACGATGTTGCGCGCGAACAGCGGGCTGCGCCGGCTTGAATAGCCAGCGCTCCAGTCGAAGTGGGATGCGGTGTTCATGCGCCCGATTCTGCCGGTGTAAGGCTTTGCAACGTGGTCAACGATGCCGGGCGAGGCGTCGTTGTCACCCCAAGCTTGCGCAAGCCGAACCGAAATCCCCGAACCACCTTGGAGCCCTCAAGATGAACACGCTGAAGACCACGATCGCCACTGCCCTCATCACGCTCGCTTCGGGCGTGGCCCTGGCCCAGACTCCGGCTGCCACGCCGGCCACCGCTGCGACACCCGCCACGGCGGCAACACCGGCTACCAAGGCCGCACCGGCCACCGCCGCCACGCCTGCAGTCGCCGCCACGCCGGCCGATGCAGCCAGCGCTGCCAAGCACGCGCCCAAGCACCATGCGAAGAAGCACGCTGCCGCCAAGACCGGCGACATGCCTGCCAAGACCGAAACCAAGACGCAGTAAGCGCATCAGCGCTCCGCGCAAGGCCGCAGCCCGCAATGGCTGCGGCCTTTTTGTTGCCCGATCAGCGGATCGGCGCCATCTCTTTCAGTGCCTTCACCGCACCGGCGCCCATGGCCGCGCCAAAACGCTTGGCCAGGCGCTCAGCGACGTTCTCGCGCGGCGTGTAGTCGATGACGTCCTCGGCCTTGACGACCTCGCGGGCCACATAGTCGAGGTTGCCGAAGTGGTCGGCCAGGCCCAGCTTGACGGCCTGCTCACCGTTCCARAACAGGCCCGAGAAGGTCTCCGGCGTCTCCTTGAGCCGCTTGCCGCGGCCTTCGCGCACGACGGCGATGAACTGCTGATGGATCTGGTCCAGCATGGCTTGCGCGTAGGCGCGCTGCTTGGGGTTCTCCGGACTGAACGGGTCCAGCATGCCCTTGTTCTCGCCGGCGGTCAGCAAGCGGCGCTCGACGCCGACCTTGTCCATCAGCCCGGTGAAGCCAAAGCCATCCATCAGCACGCCGATGGAGCCGACGACCGAGGCCTTGTCGACATAGATCTCGTCGGCCGCTGCGGCGATGTAGTACGCGCCGGATGCACACATCTCCTCGACGACGGCATAGACCGGCTTGTCGTACTGCTTCTTCAGCCGCTTGATCTCGTCGTAGACGATGCCGGCCTGCACCGGGCTGCCACCGGGCGAGTTGACGCGCAGCACGACGGCCTGGGCCGCGTCGTCCTTGAAGGCGTCTTTCAGCGCGGCCAGCAACTGCTCGGCGCTGGCCTCGGTGTCGGCGGCGATCTCGCCACGCACCTCGACCAGGGCGGTGTGCGGCGTCGTCGACGGCGTCACGTGCTTGCCCTGCAGCCACAAGCTGTAGACCAGCAGGGCCGCGAGCAGCAACCAGAACAGCCGGAACACCGTGCGCCAGCGCCGCTCCAGCCGGCGCTCACGCAGGAAGTCGCGGGCCAGCTGGGCCAGCAGCGTCTCGTTTTGCGGCGTGAGCTGTACCGGCACGCCGACGGGCTCGGGCATCGGGGGAGGCAGGGAGTCGTCAGAGGTGCTGCTCATATCAATCTTCAAAAGCGGGCTTGGTGTCCCGGGTCGGGTGCCAGTAGACCTCGCCATCGCGCTCGGTCAGGTCGATCTTCGTCAAGCGGCCGCGGTTACAGGGGCCCATGACGCATTGGCCGGTCGATGGTTCGTAGACGGCGCCATGGATGCTGCACATGATGAAGCGCTTGTCGCTGTCCAGGAACTCGCCTTCCTGCCAGTCCATCTCGGTGGGCACATGGGCGCAGCGGTTCAGGTAGGCGACCGCCTTGCCGTCGAAACGCAGCGCGAAGGCACGCACCGGCTCGCGCCACTGGATGACGTCGAAGCTGACGGCCTTGCCGCGCTCCACCAGTTCGGCCGAAGCGCACAGGCGCTGCAGCGGCGCGACTTCGGGCTCAGGCATGCGCGATCAGCCAGTCATGCAGCTCGCGTGTCGAGTGCGCAACGAAGAGCGGCTTGAACTCGGCAAAGGTCTCGTGGTCATGCGCGCCAAAGCTGACCGCGACGCAGGGCACACCGGCATTCATGGCCAGCTGCAGGTCATGCGTCGTGTCGCCGATCATCAGCGTGCGCTCGGGCTCCGTGCCGAACTCCTTCATCAGCTCCAGCAGCATCTGCGGGTGCGGCTTGGAACGCGTCTGGTCGGCCGTGCGCGTGCCGTCGAACAGATGCCCCAGTTCGCTGGACGCCAGCACGCGGTCCAGGCCCGCGCGGTTCTTGCCCGTGGCGACGGCCAGCCAGTGGTGCCGCGCCTTCAAGGCCTCCAGCATCTCCAGCGTGCCTTCGAAC
>NZ_JBFULE010000379.1:0-5032 GCF_056400485.1 Roseateles sp. P5_B10 | reverse complement strand
TCACCGGCGTGTCGCGCTTCTTGAAGGAGAAGAACGCGGCTGTGCGCATCGTCGGCGCCCAGCCGGCGGAAGGATCGCGCATCCCGGGCATCCGCAAGTGGCCCGAGGCCTACATGCCCAGGATCTATGACCCGAGCGGCGTGGACGAACTGGTGCTGGTCAGCCAGAGCGACGCCGAGGACATGGCGCGCCGCCTGGCCCGCGAGGAGGGCCTGTTCGCCGGTATCTCGTCAGCCGGCGCCTGCTGGGTGGCGCTGCAGATCGCGCGCCGCGTCGAGAACGCGACCATCGCCTTCATCGTCTGCGACCGCGGCGACCGTTATCTGTCGACGGGCGTGTTTCCTGCATGACGGACTACAAGTTCTGTCCCGTCTGCGCGACGCAGCTGGGCTGGATCACGCAGGCCGAGGACGGTGGCGACAAGGAGCGCCTGCGCTGCCCGGCCTGTGGCTTCACGCACTGGAACAATCCGACGCCGGTGCTGGCCGCCGTCATCGAATGCACGGACCGCGACGGCCAGGTGCTGCTCGCCCGCAACGCGGCCTGGCCGGGGCGCTTCTTCGGCCTGATCACGGGCTTCATGGAGTCTGGCGAGACGCCGGAGGAGGGCATCCGTCGCGAGATCGCCGAGGAGACTTCGCTGGAGGTGGACAGCCTGAACCTGCTCGGCGTCTGGGACTTCCAGCGCATGAACCAGATCATCATTGCCTACCATGCGGCGGCGCGCGGCGAGATCCGCCTGTCGCCTGAGTTGGCGGAGTACAAGCTGATTGCGCCCAAGGACGTGCGCTGCTGGCCGCAGGGCACCGGTCAGGCGCTGGCGACCTGGCTGCGCAGCAAAGGCATCGAACCCCAATGGCTCGACCTGAAGCGAGAATGAGGCCATGGACGTCCAACGCGAGATCGACACGCGGGGCCTGAACTGCCCCTTGCCCATCCTGAAAGCCAAGAAGGCCTTGGCCGAAATGCTCAGCGGCGATTTGCTGCGCGTCGTGGCGACCGACCCGGGTTCGATGCGCGACTTCCAGGCCTTTGCGCGCCAGACGGGCAATGAACTGGTGGAACAGACCTCGTCGGGCGACGAGTTCATCCACGTGCTGCGCAGGCGCTGAGCAGGCCCTGGTCAGTTGGGGGCAGAGCTACTCGCTGCGCTCGGGCGGTCTGTCCCGCAAAGCCAATCCTGAGTCAGTTGGGGACAGAGCTACTCGCTACGCTCGGGCGGTCTGTCCCGCAAAGCTTAGAGATTCAGGCCCTGCAGGAATTCCTTGAAGCCCGGGCCGAGCTGCGGGTGGGCCAGGGCCAGTTCCACGTTGGCCTGCAGGAAACCTTCCTTGCTGCCGCAGTCATAGCGCTTGCCGTCATAGCGGTAGGCAAACACCTTCTCGCGACKCAGCAGGCCGGCAATGCCGTCGGTCAGCTGGATCTCGCCGCCCACGCCGCGTGGCTGGTTGGCAATCTCGTGGAAGACGCCCGGCGTCAGGATGTAGCGGCCGGCCACGCCCAGGCGTGAGGGTGCGTCTTCGGGCGCGGGCTTCTCGACGATGCGGTTCACGTCCATCAGGTGGTCATTGACCTGGGTGCCGGCGACGATGCCATAGCGGCGGGTGTGTTCGGGCGGCACTTCCTGCACGGCGAGGATGGAGGCGCGCCAGTCGGCGAACTGCTCGACCATCTGCTTGAGGATGGGGGTCTCGCCCACCATCAGGTCGTCGGCCAGCAGCACGGCGAAGGGCTCGTTGCCCACCAGGCGCTGACCGCACAGCACGGCGTGGCCGAGGCCGAGGGCCTGGGCCTGGCGCACATAGATGCACTCCATGTCGTCGGGCTTGACCGAGCGCACCACGTCCAGCAGGTCCTGCTTGCCGGAGTTTTCCAGCGCCACCTCGAGCTCGAAGGTCATGTCGAAGTGATCTTCGATGGGGCGCTTGTGGCGGCCCGTCACGAAGATCATCTCGCGCACGCCGGCGGCATAGGCCTCTTCCACC
This sequence comes from Roseateles sp. P5_B10, assembly GCF_056400485.1. Taxonomy (NCBI): domain Bacteria; kingdom Pseudomonadati; phylum Pseudomonadota; class Betaproteobacteria; order Burkholderiales; family Sphaerotilaceae; genus Roseateles; species Roseateles sp. P5_B10. Next base: position 3,047 of record NZ_JBFULE010000379.1, on the reverse strand, counting down.
GCGTACTGGATCAGCGGCTTGTCGACAACCGGCAGCATCTCCTTGGGTTGGGCCTTGGTGGCCGGCAGGAAGCGGGTGCCGAGGCCGGCCACCGGGAAGATGGCCTTGGTGATCGGCGATTTGGACGAAGAAGCCATGGGCATACACTGGGTTGACAGGGTCGCAACGATTGTGTCACGGGGGTTGTGACGGTCTGACCCCTGAGTCGGGCACATACAAACAATGACAGTCCTGATCCTTGAACCGTTGGAAGCCGAGGTGGTGCAATGGCTGGCCGAGCGCCACGATGCCCGCTTTGCGCCTGAACTCGTGGGTGACCCTGAGGGCCTGGTAGAGGCACTGCAGAACTCCCGTGCCCTGGTGGCGCCCCCCGAAGTGCGCATCGATGCCGAACTGCTGCGCGGCGCGCCGGGACTGCGTGCCATCGGCCGTGCCAGCGGCGGCGCGGAGAACATCGACATCGAGGCCTGCCGCAAGGCGGGCGTGGAGGTCGTGCGCTCCCAGGCTTCCACGGCCAGCGCCGAGGCGGAATTCGCTGTCGGTGCCCTGCTCAGCCTGCTCAGGCGGGTGCCCATCGAGGGCAGCGACGGCCTCAAGGTGGGGCGGGAGCTGGGCTGTTCGACGATTGGCGTGCTGGGCCTGACACCGACGGCTCAGGTGTTGACCCAGCTGCTGCATGCCTTCGGTACACGGGTCATCGGCTATGACCCCGCCCTGCATCCGAGCGACGCGACCTGGGCACGCTGGGGCATCGATTCGGTTTCCTTGAGCGAGCTGGTCGAGCACAGCGACGGCCTGGTGCTGCTGCTGCCTTATTTCCCGCGCTTTCGCGGCCTCCTCGGCGACCGTCAGCTGGAGAACGTGCGCGCAGGCCAGGTCCTGGTCGGCCTGAGCCAGTCCGGCGTCGTCGACGAGGCGGCCCTGGGCCGGGCTCTGCGCAACGGCAAGCTGCGAGCCGCGTGGTTCGACAGCCTGGAACCGGGTTGGCTGGAGGCAGGGCGACCCCTGCACGGCATCGCCACGCTGCAGGTGACGCCGCGGCTGGCGGGCACGACGCGGGAGTCGCGCGTGCGCGCCGCCTGGGCGGTGGCGCGCGGCCTGGACGAGTTGCTGGGTGCACCAGCCAAGGGCAAGAAGAAGGCCACATCCAAGGTGGCCATCGACTATTACTGAGGCGGCAGGCGCTTGAGCTGTTCGTGCAGGCGCGCCACCGTCTCCTTGAAGCCCGCCACGCGGGCACGCTCCTGCTCGACGACGGCAGCCGGCGCGCGGGCGACGAAGCCCTCATTGCCCAGCTTGGCCTCGGCCTTGACGATTTCGCCTTCCAGACGCGTGACTTCCTTGGTCAAGCGGGCGCGCTCGGCGGCCACGTCGATCTCGACCTTCAGGGCCAGCTTCGCGGCGCCATGCAGCAGCACCGGTGACGTCGCGCTCTGCTTGGCGAACTCGGCCTCGTCGGCAATCAGCTCCACGGCCGCCAGCTTGGCCAGCACCTTCAGCACGGCCGCGGCCTCGCTGAGGAAGGACAAGTCACCACCCACCAGCAGCGGCACGCGGTCGCTGGGGCTGAGGTTCATCTCGCTGCGCAGGCTGCGGGTCGTGCCGACCACTTCCTTGAGCTGGGCCATCCAGGCGTCGGCGGCCGCGTCAATGCGCTCGGGCTGGGCGACAGGGTAGGGCGCCTGGCCGATGAAGTCGGTCGCCTTGCGGCCGGCGACAGGGGCGACGGTCTGCCACAGCTCCTCGGTGATGAAAGGCGCGACGGGGTGCAGCAGGCGCAGCGTCGTCTCCAGCACGCGGATCAGCGTGCGGCGGGTGGCGCGCTGCTGGGCCTCGTCACCCGTCTGGATCTGCACCTTGGCGATTTCCAGATACCAGTCGCAGTACTCGTCCCAGACGAAGCTGTAGACGGCGTTGGCGACGTTGTCGAGGCGGTACTCGGCAAAGCCCTGGGCCACGGCCGCTTCGACGCGCTGCAGTTCGCTCGTGATCCAGCGGTCGGCCTGGCTGAACTTGTTGTAGCCAGGCGGGCAGGCGCCTTGGTCGTGCGCGAGGCCGCAGTCCTGGCCTTCGGTGTTCATCAGCACGAAGCGGGTTGCGTTCCAGAGCTTGTTGCAGAAGTTGCGATAGCCCTCGCAGCGCTTGGTGTCGAAGTTGATGTTGCGGCCCAGGCTCGCGTAGCTGGCCATCGTGAAGCGCAGTGCATCGGCGCCATAGGCCGGCATGCCTTCGGGGAACTCCTTCTTCAYGCGGGCTGCGACCTTGGGCGCCGTCTCGGGCTTGCGCAGGCCGGTGGTGGACTTCTGGATCAGCGTGTCGAGGTCGACACCCTGGATCAGGTCCACCGGGTCCAGCACATTGCCCTCGCTCTTGCTCATCTTCTGGCCCTGCGAGTCGCGCACCAGGCCGTGGATGTAGACGTCCTTGAAGGGCACCTGGCCGGTGAAGTGCGTCGTCATCATGATCATCCGGGCGACCCAGAAGAAGATGATGTCGTAGCCGGTGACGAGCACGGAGGAGGGGAGGAAGAGTTCCTGCTCCAGCGTCTTCTGCGGCCAGCCCAGCGTCGAGAAGGGCACCAGGGCCGACGAGTACCAGGTGTCCAGCACGTCGGGGTCGCGGGTCAGCTCGCCCAGGTAGCCGGCGGCCTTGGCGCGGGCCTGGGCCTCATCCTCGCTGCGCGCGACGAACAGCTCGCCGCCCGTGCCGTACCAGGCCGGGATCTGRTGGCCCCACCACAGCTGGCGCGAGATGCACCAGTCCTGCAGGTTGCCCATCCAGTGGTTGTAGGTGTTGACCCACTGCTCGGGGTAGAACTTGACCGCGCCGGTCTCGACGGCGGCAATCGCCTTGTCGGCAATGCTCTTGCCATCGGCGCTGGGCTTGGTGACTGCAACGAACCACTGGTCGGTCAGCATCGGCTCGATGACCTGGCCGGTGCGCTCGCAGCGCGGCACCTGCAGCTTGTGCTTCTTGACCTCGACGAGCAGGCCTTGCGCCTCCAGGTCGGCGACGACGCGCTTGCGGGCGACGAAGCGGTCCAGCCC
>NZ_JBFULE010000378.1:0-5041 GCF_056400485.1 Roseateles sp. P5_B10 | reverse complement strand
CGCCAAGCTCGTGCGCGACGGCTTCACCATGCCCGAAGCCGACTACGCGCTGCTGAAGGAACTCAAGCTGCGCCTGCACGACGTGAAGCGTGAAGCCAAGAAGAGCGAGCTGCTGCGCGCGGGCTTGCAGGCCCTGGCCCAGCTCGACGCCAAGGCGCTGGCCGCCGCGCTGGACCGGCTGGCGCCGGTCAAGACCGGACGGCCACCGAAGGCGGGCTGAGGAGAACACCATGCTCGACGCAACCTACTGGTGGCATCTGCTCTGCGCCATCGCCGGCCTCAATCTGATCGCCTGGACGGCCTCGACCGCCTGGCTGCACCGCAACCGCCCCGACGGCACCACCTGGCCCCACCAGCGCCTGCAGCTGCTGCTGTCGGCGCTTTACGTGCTGGGCTGCGGCTACCGCTCCTTGCTGCCGGTCTTTGACGTGCCGCGCCTCGTCATGGTGGATTCCTGGGCGTCCAGCGTGCTGGTCGGCCGCACCGTCGCCACCATCGCCGAGCTGAGCTTTGCCGCCCAATGGGCACTGCTGCTGCGCGGCGCGGCGCTGGCGACCGGGCACCGCTTCAGCCTCCGGGTAGCGGGCGCCGTGCTGCCGCTGATCGCCATCGCCGAGGTCAATTCCTGGTATGCCGTGCTGACGACGCGCAATATCGGCCATGTCGTCGAAGAGACCCTGTGGGGCACGGTCGCCCTGCTCAGCGTGCTGGCGCTGCTGGCCATGTGGCCGCACGCCACGCGAGCGGCGCGGCGCTGGCTGGGCCTGGCCATCGTCGCGGGTGCGATCTACGCGGCCTATATGTTCGCGGTGGATGTGCCCATGTACTGGGCACGCTGGCTGGCCGACGAAGCCGCCGGCCGGGCCTACCCCAGCCTCGTGGCGGGTGTGGCCGACGCCAGCAGCCGCTGGACGGTCTCGCACGACTGGGCGCATTGGCGCAGCGAAGTCGTCTGGATGACGCTGTACTTCAGCGTGGCCGTCTGGATCAGCATTGGGCTGGCCCACGTGCGGTTGCCGCTGCGGGTACAGCAGCCACGTCCTTAGAATCGGCGCACTGCGGGCCTGGAACACGGCCCGCTTCCATTTCCAGAGCCGACGATGAGCAACCCCGCTGCACCCGCTGCACCTGCGACGAACTTCCTGCGCCAGCGCATCGAGAACGACCTCGAGACCGGCGCGTTCGCGGGCCGCCACTTCGCCGGCACGCCCGGCGACGCCGCCCACCACAATGCCGGCCCGCTGGACGAGGCGCGCATCCGCACCCGCTTCCCGCCCGAGCCCAACGGCTATCTGCACATCGGCCACGCCAAGGCCATCTGCCTGAACTTCGGCCTCGCACGCGACTACGGCGGCGCCTGCCACCTGCGCTTCGACGACACCAACCCCGAGAAGGAGGAGCTGGAGTACGTCAACGCCATCAAGGAGATGGTGCAGTGGCTGGGCTGGTCCTGGGGCGACAACCTGTTCGAGGCCAGCAGCTATTTCGACTTCATGTACGCCGCCGCCGAGGCGCTGGTCAACGCCGGCCATGCCTACGTGGACGAGCAGAGCGCCGAGGACATGCGCGCCAACCGCGGCGACTTCGGCCGCCCGGGCGTCAACAGCCCCTTCCGCGACCGCTCTGCCGAAGAGAACCTGGCCCGCCTGCGTGAAATGCGCGATGGTCAGCATGCCGACGGCGCCATGGTGCTGCGAGCGAGGATYGACATGGCCTCGCCCAACATCAACMTGCGYGACCCGACGCTGTACCGCATCAAGCATGCGGAACACCACGCGACGGGAAACAAGTGGTGCATCTACCCGATGTACACCTTCGCCCACCCGATCGAGGACGCACTGGAGCGCATCACCCACAGCATCTGCACGCTGGAGTTCGAAGACCAGCGCCCCTTCTACGACTGGCTGCTGGAGCACCTGGCCGACCTCGGCATGCTGGCCCGCCCGCTGCCGCAGCAGATCGAGTTCGGCCGCCTGAACCTGAACTACGTCGTCACCAGCAAGCGCAAGCTGCGCCAGCTGGTGGAAGAAAAGCACGTCAGCGGCTGGGACGACCCGCGCATGCCGACACTGGTGGGCCTGCGCCGCCGCGGCTTCACGCCGGCGAGCGTGCGCGCCATGGTCGAGGCCACGGGCGCCAGCAAGCAGAACGCCTGGATCGACGACACCGTGCTCGACCAGGCCCTGCGCGCCGACCTCGAGCCGCAGGCACCCCGCGCGTTTGCCGTGCTGCAGCCGCTCAAGCTCAAGCTGACGAACTACGCCGAGGTCTTCGGCAGCGCCGACCACCGCGAGCCCTGTGAGACGGCGGCCCACCCGCACAAGCCCGAACTGGGCCTGCGCAAGTTCTCGCTCGGCCCCGAACTGTGGATCGAGGCCGAGGACTTCATGGAGACGCCGCCCAAGGGCTATTTCCGTCTGTTCCCCGGCAACAAGGTGCGCCTGAAGGCCGGCTACATCATCGAATGCACCGGCGCCGAGAAGGACGCCGCGGGCAATATCACCGCGGCGCTGGCGGCGGTCATTCCCGACACCAAGAGCGGCACGCCGGGCGCGGATGCCGTCAAGGTCAAGGGCACGATTGGCTGGGTTGGGGCACACGAGGCCGTCGCGGCTGAAGTGCGCCTGTACGAGCGCCTGTTTGCAGAGCCCCAGCCCGATGCTGGTGGCCGCGACTTCATCGAGTTCCTGAACCCCAATTCGCTGCGCGTCGTGCAGGCCTTTGTCGAGCCCTCGCTCGCGGATGCGCCGTCAGATGCGCGCTGGCAGTTCGAGCGCCACGGCTACTTCGTCACGGACCGCGTCGACCACCGCGCCGACAAACCTGTTTTCAACAAGATCACCGGGCTGAAGGACAGCTTCTCCAAATAGCCCTCAGTCGCGCGCGCCCCCGCAACGCAGCACGATGGGCACGGCGTATTCGCGGCCGACGACGGCGCGGGCGAACAGATAGTTCTGCCGCGCCCGGTCGCTCAGGGAATCCAGCCGCACGCCACCCTGCGCATCACAGGGAAAGGCCAGTCCGCGGCCGGCCTGGAACAGGGACTCGAAACKCAACTCGTAGTTGTCGCTCATCAGGGGCATGGGGCGTGAGTTCATGGGGCACCTCGTCTTGCTTGCAGACTAGGCGCCGCATGGGGCCCTTGCGCGTGAAAAGGTCGCAGCTGAACTTGCTGCCCCCCGCACTTGACTGCCCGGGCGCCAAGATGTCACGCCCGTAGCATGTCCTAACGCAGCGACCCGCGCAGCACGTCGATCTGGAAGGGCCGGTCGTTCATCTCGATGAGGGCCGGGCTGGGCACGTTCAGCGTCATCAACCGGCGCTGAGGCAGGTTGAGCAGCGCCAGCGAGGGCTGCAGGTGCTGGCGCAGCAGAGCCTGCAGCGAGCCGTCCGCATAAGCCTGGCGCAGGCCGCGCGCAATGCGCTCGATGGCTTGCTGGTTGCCGGGATGGGTATAGATGTATTGCGGCAGGTCGTAGGACAGCAGCAGGCTGTCGTCCAGCGCCAGACCCTTGAGGCCGGTGTGGGCCTGCACTTCCTGGCCGACCTCGAGCACGCTGCGGCAGAACAGGTCGGCCCGGCCGATGGCCACCATCTGGAACAGCGCCTCGTAGCCGTTGGCCTCGGCGACCGTGAAGCCGTTGGCACGCAGGATGTCCGCATCGGCCCAGCCGCGGCCCTGCACGTGGCGCAGCCGCGCCACCGCGCTCAAGGTATCGGCCTCGCGCACGACGGCGCGTTGGGGCGTGTGCACGAAGCAGACGCGGTAGCGATTCACGCCCAGATGAATGGGAAAGAGCACCGGCACCAGGCCCGCGGCCCGGCCGGCGTCCGGCCCGGTGACGACGAGGAAGTTCGGTGCGGCCTGCTGGGCTGCTTCCAGCAGCGCGCGCCGCTTGTTCATGGGCGCTGACAGCTGCAGGCGGTAAGCGCCGTCGGTCCCGCGCGTCTTGTCCAGCGCCAACTGCACCGCATCGCGGATGTAGGCGTTGCGCAGGTCGGCCTCGCTGTCAGGCGCACGCAGCGTCAGCGTCAGTTCCTGCGCATGGGCCACTCCGGCTGCCACCGCGAGCAGCGCTGGCAGGCCCTTCAACAGGCGGCGTCTGAGCAGGTCGAGGATGCTGGACACGGGCCGAATGTAGCTCTGCCAGCCAGGCCCGGGAATGGTGACCACCCCTGAACGGGCACGTTATGGCGCAACTGGCGATCGTGACTTCCTCCACGCATTTCCACCCTCAGCGCCGCGCCCTTGCAATTGCTCACAATCCGCCCGCAACGGCCTCCCTAGCATCGCGTTCGGCTCTCTTTCGAGGGCCCTCGAACCCCATGCCGGCCGCCACAACCAACCCACCCCAACAACCTGCCCAGCCGCGGCTGCTGAGCGGCGCGGGCGGCCGCTCGGGCACCATCACGGCGACCGAGGCGACGTCCTTCGCCGCCACGATTCCCTTCAACCGGCCCCAACCGACAACCACGCGTGCGGCGGCGGCACCCACGCCTGTCAGCGGCGCGCTCCCACGCTGGGCCAAGGGCGTTGTCATCGGCGGCGTGCTGCTGGCCGTGGCCATGCCGGCCTCGGTGCTGATGTCGCGCTCCATGCTCGTGCAGGAAGCCCTGACCGAGCAGAGCAGCTCCAAGGCGGCGATGGTCTGCACCGGCGGTGAAGGGAAAGCGGTCGACGACTCCAGCCTGCTGGGCTGGCTGTTCGGCGGCTCCTACTTCAGCTGCGGCGACTGGGAGACACGCGAGGCCCGCGTGCAGCGAGATCGTGATCGCGATCAAGCCAACTACATGGCCCGCGAACGGGCCAAGCAGGGGCTGAATTAGAGGGCCTGTTAGCGCCACGGCAATGGGCCGCGTTGTGGCCAGAAAGGCCGCAGGCACGACAGCAGACCGCAAGCTGGGCTCATGCCCAGCGAGGATCTGCAACACAGCATGCGGTCTTTCTGGCCGCAACCCTTCGGGAAGGCCCGCCGCAAGGGGCCACTCGTTGTTGCAGCCCTGGCCCGCACGCGAGTGCGGGCGGCGCGCTGCGTCTAGA
>NZ_JBFULE010000377.1:0-5041 GCF_056400485.1 Roseateles sp. P5_B10 | reverse complement strand
GGCCAGGGACTTGGCAGCGGCCACGGCGGTCGCCGGGTCGTATTTGTCGTCCTGCGTGACGAGCTCGATGTTCTGACCCTTGATGCCGCCCTGCGCATTGACCGAGTCGAAGTACAGCTTCGCCCCCTCGGCGCTCTCCTGCACGATGCCGGCCACGGGCCCTGAAAAGCCCGCCACCATGCCGATGCGCAGGGTGCTTTGCGCGAATGCGCCATTCATACCAATACAGGCAGCGAACAAGGCCGCCAGGCCAACCCAACGCTTCACTGTTTTTCTCCAGGACAAGCGCCACCGGGGCGCGTTTATGGCCGCGGATTGTGGGGCCAGCCCCCCCGCCCCCAGCAGCCCCTCTCCCCCAGGAAAAACCCGCCCTCCACCGGGTCTGAATGCGCATTTGCACCGCTTTTGCCGGGCCTACACTCTGGCCGCCTCGGTGCCGTGTTCGCGCTGCCAGCGCTCGTCTCCGCGCCGCCCATGCCGGAAAGCCCCTTGCCGCCTATCGCCTTGCCCCGCACGCCCGCACCTGCATACGGTTGGCAGCGCAGTTCCCTGACCTTCGCCGTCGTGCTGGCCCTGCTGCTGGGGCTGCTGCTGCCGACAACGGCCGTGTTGCTCTATGACGGCCAGAAGACCCGCGCCACCGCGATGGAGGACTTGAAGCGCGACCTGTCACGCGCCACCGAGGTGATGGCCCTGTCGCTGGCCGAGCCGGTCTGGCAGGTCTCGCCGGACCTGGCTGACCCCATGGTCAAGGCGCAGATGGACGACCCACGCTTCGTGTCGGTGCAGGTCGTCGAGCCGGCGTCATCGGCCCCCTTCCTGTCGCAGCAGCGCGCTGGCGAGCAGGGCGACAGCGATCTGGTGCTGAGCCAGACCCGGCCCATCCAGCGCGACGGCCGCGAGATCGCCAAGCTGACCGTTCGCATGAGCGCCGCGCCGCTGCTGCAGGCCAAGCAGGCCGAGGTCTGGCGAACGGTCTGGCGCAGCATGCTGACGCTGACGCTGTCGCTGGCACTGATGCTGTGGGTGCTGCAGCGCTATGTGATGCGGCCCATGACCGAGCTGACCGGCTCAGCCGAGGCGCTGGCGGCCGGGCGGCTGGACCAGCCTTTGCGTGTGGCCGGCGCCGACGAGATCGCACGCGTGGGCGTGGCGATGGAGCGCATGCGCCAGGCCCTGCTGTCGGCCTTYGAGGCGCTGCGCCAGCACAACGTGAACCTGGAAGAAACCGTCGCCCAGCGCACGGCCGAGCTGACGACCAGCAATGCCGAACTGTCCGAGGCGCTGGAAACGCTGCAGAAGGCGCAGCGCGAGCTGGTCGAGTCGGAGAAGCTCGCGTCGCTAGGCCGTCTGGTGGCGGGCGTTGCCCATGAGCTGAACACGCCGCTGGGCAATGCACTGACCGTGGTGTCGGCCCTGGACGACCGCTACAAGCAGCTCGAGGCCATGCTGTCGGGCAGCGTGCAGATGCGCCGCAGCACGCTGGAGGAACTGGCGCGCGACACGCGGCGCGGCCAGGACATCCTGCAGCGCAACGTGCAGAAGGCCGCCGACCTGGTGCGCGACTTCAAGCAGGTGGCCATCGACCAGACGGCCGACCTCAGGCGCGACTTCGACCTGGCCAAGGTCGTCGAGGACGTGCTCGTCATGGTCGAGCCCAGCTTCAAGCACACGCCCTTCGTCATCGACACCGAGCTCTGCCATGGCCTGGTGATGAACAGCTATCCCGGCGCGCTCGGCCAGGTGCTGACCAATCTGCTGATGAACGCGCTGCTGCACGGCTTCGACAGCGCGGCACAGGGGCACGTCAAGGTCTATTGCGCGGCGCTGGACGAAGAGCAGGTCGAGCTCAGCGTGACGGACGATGGCCGCGGCATGGACGAGTCCGTACGGCGGCGCATCTTCGACCCCTTCTTCACCACCAAGCTGGGCACCGGCGGCTCGGGTCTGGGCATGCACATCGTGCACAGCATCGTGACCAATGTGCTGGGCGGCCAGATCGAGGTGCGCTCCTCGCCGGGCGAGGGCACGCAGATGCTGATGCGGCTGCCGCTCAACGCACCGCAACGAGCCAGCGGCGAGCCGGCATAGGCTTACTGCGACGCGCCAGAAGCCGGGGCGGACGCCGCTTCGGCCGCAGCGGCGACGGCGGCCGAAGCCGCTGCAGAAGCTGCAGGCTCGTGTCCACCCGTCACGTCATGCTTCTCACCGCTCAGGTCGATGTTGCCGCCGCTCTTGGTCAGGATGAAAAGCGCCAGCGCGGCAAAGGCGATGAAGCCGACGATCAACTTCCACATGCTCGGGTCTCCACAGGTTTGTACTGCGGCGCATTCTGGCGACCGAGGCTGACGCTCAACTGAAGGCGAAGGTCTCCCGGCCACCGCCCTCGCCGCTGTGGCTCAACTCGTGGGTGAGGTCGCGGAAGTTGACCCGCAGCGCCGCCCATTCGCTGTGCAACTGCCAGCGCAGGTGCAACTCGTCGTCGCCACTGGGCTCGACGCGGAACTCGCCGCAGAACGCCGGGTGCTGGTTGCGCAGCCTGATCAACTCGATGAGCCGGCGCACCACGGGGCGTTCGCAGTCGCGCGCGATCTCGCCTTCGCTGTAATGATGGCGGTTGATGTCGCGGCCGACCTGCGTGCGTGCCAGCAGGGCCATGTCGTTGTGGCCGGCCAGCAGGCCGACGTAATAGACCTGCGGCACGCCAGGCAGGAAGAACTGGAGGGCACGGGCCAGCAGATAGGCCGTCTCGTCGCGGCCCATCGCGTCGAAGAAGCTGCAGTTGACCTGGTAGAGGTCGAGATTGCTGGCCGCGGCCCCGGTGGCGCGCCGACTCTCGCCGCCGCTGGCCGCGTGGATGCGCTCCACCAGCGCGTCCAGCTCCGCGGGCGGCACGAGGCCGGGGTGGGCCGCGCGGTCGCTCGCGTCGGCACCGATGTCGATGATGCCGATGCCGTCGTGGGTGTCGAGCACGGTCAGCGCGTTGGTCGGGCGGATGTCGATCCAGCGCTTCAGCGCGGCGGCGGTGTGGAAGTTGAAGGCGTGCAGCACCAGTGGCGGCAGCGCGAAGTCGTAGACCCAGTCGACCCTGGCAGCGATCTCGATCTGGCGCTGGTGATAGGCGTGGATCTCGACGAGCACCTCGATGCCCAGCGCCCTCGCTTCGCCCGCGAACTCGGCGATGAAGTCGAAGGTCTCGGCCATCATGAAGCAGCTGCCGCCGGCCTTCTTGATGGCGTAGCCGACGGCGTCCAGCCGCACCATGCGAATGCCGTTGCTGGCAAAGGTGCGCAGGATGCCAGCGAGGTAGGCGCGGCCCTGGGGGTGGCGCACGGCGATGTCCACCTGCGCAGCGGTAAAAGTCGTCCACAGGATGCGGCGCTCACCGTTCTTCAGCGTGGCATAGGTCAGCGGCAGGCCGGGGCGGGGGCGGTAGACGGCCAGCAGGTCTCGCTCGCTGGCGCCCTCCGGGAAGACAGCGTCCAGCGTCAGGAACAGGCCCGCGTAGGCCGAGACCTCGCCCTTCTCGGCGTAGTCGAGGAACTGCGGCGACTCGCTGGACATGTGGTTGACGATGACGTCGGCCATCACGTCCAGATCCTCGGTCAGCGCCTTGATGTCATCCCAGGCGCCCAGGCGCGGGTCCACCTGCGTGTGGTCGATGGGGTCGAAGCCAGCATCGGCACCATCGATGGCATGGAAGAACGGCAGCAGGTGCACGCCACCGAACACGCCGTGCAGCGGCGAGTCCGGCTCGCAGAGCAGCTTGTGCAACCGTGCCAGGTCGGCGCCGTCGCGCTGGCCGCCGAGGCGGTCGACATRGGTGATGAGCTGGACTTGGTTCTTCATGAGGACTTGGGACTCTTGACTGCCAGCACGCACAGCGCAGCGAGCGCCAGCAGCACGCCGGCCAGGCGAATGACGTTCTCGGGTCGGCCGCCCAGCAGGCCGTCGTAGAACAGGGGCAGCGTCACCGCCTGTATCAGCATGGGGATGACGATGAACATGTTGAAGATGCCCATGTAGACACCGGCGCGCTCGGGCGGGATGCTGCCGGCCAGCAGCACATAGGGGTTGCCCATGATGGAACCCCAGGCGAGGCCAATGCCGACCATGGGCAGGAAGAGCCAGGTCTTGTCATGGATGCCGGGCAGCGCCCACATGCCGGCGGCCGCACAGGCGAGTGCGAAGGCATGCACCCATTTCGCGCCAAGGCGTTTGGTGAACGGCACCATCGCGAAGGCGGCGACGAAGGCGACGGCGTTGTAGAAGCCGCCGACCTGTCCGTTGAGCAAGGCCGCGTCGCGAAAGCCGGCGCTGTGCGGGTCGTCCGTGCCGAAGACCGTCGCGGCCAGCGTCGGCACGATGTAGATCCAGTAGCACATCATTCCGTACCACTGGAACAGCGCCATCCACCACAGCCGCCGCATCGTGGCTGGCATGTCGCGCAGCGCGGCCCAGATCTCGGTGAGCGTCGCGCCCAGGCCATGGGGCAGCGCGCGCAGGCGGGCGATCTCTTCAGCCGGCAATGGCAGCTCCGGCACCCGGCGCACCGACCACCACACCGTCGTGAACGACAGCAGCGCGCCGATGACGAAGGCCAGCGTCGTGACGACCGGGATACCGTTGGCGCCCAAAGCGTCCTTGTTCATCCCGAAGGCAACGAGCAGGCTGGGCGTGAGGTAGGCCAGCGTCTGCGCCAGGCCGGTGAACGAGGCCTGCGTGAGAAAGCCGCTGGCGTGCTGCTCTTCGCGAAGCCGGTCGCTGACGTAGGCGCGGTAGGGCTCCATCGTCACGTTGTTGGCGGCGTCCAGGATCCACAGCAGGCCGGCCGCGAACCACAGCGCAGGGCTGAAGGGCATGGCCAGCAGGCCCAGCGAGCAGATCAGCGCGCCGATGAGGAAATAAGGCGTGCGCCGGCCCAGGCGGTGGGTCGTGCGGTCGCTCATGGCGCCAATGACGGGCTGCACCAGCAGGCCGGTGATAGGGCCTGCCAGCCAGAGGTAGGGCAGGCTCTTGCCGTCAGCGCCCAGCATCTGGT
>NZ_JBFULE010000376.1:0-5045 GCF_056400485.1 Roseateles sp. P5_B10 | reverse complement strand
GGATCAGCGCCTCGTCGGCCGATTTCAGCGGCAGGTCGCGCGCCCGCTTGCTCCAGGCTGCCGCCAGCCGGCCCCGCATCGCCGCGTGGGCGCGCTTGAGCACCGTCAGGTCGCTGACACCGCGGCTGTACGCATAGGTGTCGGGGAAGAAGCGGCCCTCGGGCGCCACGCCGGGCTCACCCAGCGCCGTCATGATCTCGGCATCGCTCATCTGCGCCGTCTTGGGCTTGAGTGAAGGTGCGGCGGCGAGTGCCGCCCTCACCTGGCGCCAGTTCCAGCCTTCGATGAGGCGCAGTTGCTCCATGACCTGGTCGCCGCGCACCATCTTGTCGAGCAGCTCCCGCGGCGTGATGCCGGCGTGGACCTCATAGCTGCCGGCGCGGATCTGCTTGGCCTGGCCCGACCACTTGAACCATTGGTAGAGGAAGCGGGTATCGGTCTGCACGCCGGCAGCGACCCACGCGCGGGCAACCTCCACCGGGTTGGTGCCGGGCTCGATGGACAGCTCCACCGAAGGCGCCGACAGCGCCAGCGGGCTGCGCAGCCACTGCCAGACGGCGCCTGCAGCCAGCACTGCGATCAACAACAAGACGAGCAGCGCTCGCAACAACCACTTCATGCCCTGTGAAAAGCCCGGTCAAAAGGGGGCCGATGATAATTCCCGTCATGTCGCAAGCCTCCCAACTCCGTCTCTCTGACTGGGGCGTGATCCGCGCCCAGGGCGCTGACGCCGCCAGCTTCCTGCACAGCCAGCTGACCCAGGACTTCGCCTTGCTCGACCGCGAGCACGCACGCCTGGCCGGCTTCTGCACGGCCAAGGGCCGGCTGCTGGCGACGATGGTGGGCTGGCGCGGCGGTGATGAAGAGATTCTGCTGGCCCTGCCGGCCGAGACGCTGGCGGCGACGCTGAAGCGGCTGTCCATGTTCGTCATGCGCGCCAAATGCAAGCTCAGCGACGCGAGCGCCGAGTTCGCGGTCTACGGATTGCTGGGCGAGCCGACCGCCGAGGCCTGGACGCTGGCGAGCGATGACGAAGCCGTACAGATCGCCCTGCCCGGCACGGGTCGCGCGCTGCGCGTGCAGCCCGCCAACGCACCCGCACCGACCGGCGCAGCGATGACGGCCGACGACTGGGCCTGGGCCGAAGCCGAAGCCGGCGTGGCCTGGGTGCGCGGCGCCACCGTCGAGGCCTTTGTGCCGCAGATGATCAATTTCGAAGTGCTGGGCGGCGTGAACTTCAAGAAGGGCTGCTACCCCGGCCAGGAGATCGTCGCGCGCAGCCAGTACCGCGGCACGCTGAAGCGCCGGCTGCAGGTTTTCGAGGCGGATGCGCCCGCGACCATCGGCCAGGAGATCTTTAACAGCGCAGACCCGGAGCAGCCCGCTGGCGTCGTTGCGGGCAGTGGGTCCAAGGGCGGCCGGACCGCCATTGCCGCCGAGATCAAGCTCGCGGCATTGGAAGGCGGCAGCCTGCACCTGGGCAGCGCTACCGGCGCCACGCTGCAGCCGCGTGCCCTGCCCTACGAGATCCCGCCCCAAGACTGACCGTGCAGCTCTACGTCTACTACCGCGTCGCCGCCGACAACGTCGAGGCGGCACTCATCGCCTTTCGCAAGGCTCGTGTCGAAGCGCCCATCGAGCTGCTGCAACGCCCCGAGCCGGACGCCGATGGGCGGTGGACGTGGATGGAGATCTACCCGGAAGGCTGGACCCACCGCGAGCCGCAGGTGGCAGCGGCGATGGCCGAGTGGCTGGCCAGCGAACGCAAGGTTGAGCGCTTCGAGATGCTCGGTTAGAGGCCGCGCACCATCTCCACATGTCCGATGCCAGCCTCCTCAAACGGCTGGCCCCGCCGCTGGAAGCCAGCGCGCAAATAGAAATTCTCGGCAGACAGCTGCGCATGCAGCAGCACCTCGCGGTAGCCCTGTTTTCTGGCCTCGGCCATCAACGCGTCGAGCACCTGGCGGCCGATCTGGGTGCCGCGCATGGCGCGCAGCACGGCCATGCGGCCGATCTTGGCCACGCCGGGCACATGCTCCAGCATGCGGCCGGTGGCCAGCGGAATGCCGAAGCGGTTGCGCGCCAGCGCATGCAGGCAGCTCGCGTCGGCGGCGTCCCATTCCATGTCGGCCGGGATGCCCTGCTCCTCGATGAAGACCTCGCGACGGATGGCGCCGGCGGCTTCGCCATGCTCGCTCCATGCGCCGACGCTGACGTCGACGACGCTCTGGCCGGCCTCGAAGCCATGGATGACGTCGCGCAGCGCATCGGGCAGGCGCTGCGGCGTCTGCGCGACCGGGTCGGCGAAGACGTAGATCATGTCGGCCTGCACCAGCAACTGGTCGCCACGGAAGAAGGCGCCGTCGACCTTCATCGAGCTGTTGCCGAACTCGCGGCAGCGCACGCCGATGTCCAGGCGGTCGTCGTAGCGGGCGGAGGCGAGGTAGTCCAGCGCCGCACGGCGCACGAAGAGGTCGCCGCCCAGCATCTTCATCGTGTCGGCATAGGGCAGCGCCAGGGCTCGCCAATAGCCGCTGATGGCCGTGTCCATATAGGTCAGGTAGTGGCCGTTGAAGACGATGCCCTGGGCGTCGATCTCGGCCCAGCGCACGCGCAGCGGTTCGAAGAAGCGGAAGTCCTGGCGTTTCATGGCTTGAGATGTTCCTTGATGGCCGCGGCGCAGAAGTCCAGCGCCGCGACGGCCTCGGGCAGGCTGCGGCCCATCTTGATGAAGTCGTGGGTCACGCCGCGTGCGAGTTCCAGCTGCACCGGCACGCCGGCCGCGCGCAGCACGTCGGCATAGGCCAGGCCTTCGTCCACCAGAGGGTCGGCCTCGGCCAGCAGCACGGCGGCGGGCGCGAGATCGGCATGGTCTTCGGCCTCCAGCGGCGCAAAACGCCAGTCGCTGCGCTGGTCGGCGTCGATGTAGTGGCTGAAGAACCATTCGATGGTCGTCGCATCGAGCAGATAGCCCTCGGCAAAACGGCGGTGCGAGTCATGGCTCAGCCGGGCCGCGGTACCGGGCGTGATCAGAAGCTGAAGCGCCAGCGGCAGGCCCTGCTCGCGGGCGAAGAAGGCCGTGCTGGCCGCCAGCGTGCCGCCGGCGCTGTCGCCGCCGACGCCCAGGCGGCTGCCGTCCAGGCCCAGCGCCGACGCCTGCTCATGCAGCCAGGCCAGGCCGGCCCAGGCATCGTCGACAGCGGCCGGAAAACGGTGCTCGGGTGCCAGGCGGTAGTCCAGCGCCAGCACGGCCGCGCCGCTGCGATTGCTGAGCTGGCGGCACAGGCTGTCATGCGTCTCCAGGTCGCCGATCGTGAAGCCGCCGCCGTGCAGATACAGCAGCACGGGCAGCTTGTCGGCGCTGGGCGCGTACAGACGTGCCGGCCGGCCAGCCACCTCCAGATCTTCGACGCGGGCCAGGGCCGCACGCGGCAGGTCCAGGATCTCTGCGCCCATGCGGTAGGCCAAGCGGGCCTCACGCGGCGTCAGCGCGTGAAACGGCGGCCGCTTGGCGCGCTGGATGCGCGTCAGCAGTTCGGCCATGCGTGGGGTCAGTGGCGTCGTCATCGGGCCCGCATTGTCGGCGGCACCCAGGGGTCGCGCAGCGGGGCTTGGAAGGCGTTCTCGCTCGTTGGCGCCACGCTGCCCGGCTGCTGCGGCGTACCGGCGCGATCCACCATCACGAAGGGTCGAGCCTGCAACGCTCGCCGTTCGGGTCCGAGGTCGGCAGCGGCACGCRGGGCCAGCGTGTTCGCGTAGAAGGCCTTGAGGTCGGCGAGCTGAGCGACCCGGGTCGCGTCGTCGAGATAGCTCATGTGGCCGCCGGCATAGTTGCGGACTTTCACGCGGCTGGCATCGACGCGCGCCAGGTCGGTCTCTGTCAGGTGAAAGGGCGTGGCCAGGTCGTGATAGCCGCTGACGGCGAGCACGCGCAGGCGGGCGTTCTGGGCCAGGGCCACCGAGAGGTCGGGCAAGGTGTCCGGCAAGGGCCGGCCGGCGTGGCTGAAGTTCCAGAAGTTGATGGCATTGCTCAGCACGACATAGGTGGAGCTGTTGCGGTAGCCGAGCTGGTCGCGCAGATGGGTGGCGATGCCGGTGGCGAAGCTGCTGCCGATCCAGGTGCTGGACACATCGCCCTCCGAGGCGAGCTGGCTGCCGATGGCCGCCTTCATGCGGCCGTCGTAGCGGCCGAGCTGCTGGCCGGAGATCAGCCAGATGCGGAAGTTGTCGGCCGACACGTTCAGGCTCGTCTGCCATTGCGCCGCGGGTAAACCGGTCAGGTTGGCCAGAGGCTGCCAGATCGTCGGTGTCGGTACATTGGCCAGCCAGGCTTGCAGCGCCGGCGCGTAAACCTGGTCGGCATAGGTACGCGCCTGCGCCGCCCAGGCGTTGAGATCGGTCGGCACAGGCTGCGTCAGCCGATGGAAGGCGCCGACGGCGGCGAAGCTCGGCAGATAGCCGCCGCAGCCCTGCCCGTTCGTGATGCCGCAATTGCTGTTGTAGTCCATCGCCGGGGACTGCAGCACAAGCCCGTCAAGCATGACGCCGGCCTCCTGCAACTGGCGCGCAAGCACGGCCGTACGCGGGCCGCCGTAGCTTTCGCCGTAGAGGTATTTGGGCGAGGCGGCGCGGTTGTTGGCAGCCAGGTAGCGCTGGATGGCGTCGCGGAACAGCGCGGCGTCGGCGTCCACGCCCCAGAAGTTGCGGTTGGTGAAGGGCGCGATGGCCTGGGAGTAGCCGCTGCCCACTGCGTTGATGAAGACGAGATCGGTCTGGCCCAGCAGGTGCTCGGCGTTGTCGATCATCGGGAAAGGCCGCGCCGCCGTCGTGTCGGGTGCGTTGGCCACGAGGCGCTTGGGACCGAAGCTGCCCAGCTGCAGCCAGACCGAGGCCGAGCCCGGGCCGCCGTTGTAAAAGAAGGTGACGGGGCGGGTCGCCACATCGGCACCGGGCAGGGTGTAGGCGACGTAGAACACCGAGGCCTCGGCAGCGCCAGTGGCGTCGCGCGCGATCAGGTGGCCGGCGGTGGCGGTGTAGCTCAGCGT
>NZ_JBFULE010000375.1:0-5099 GCF_056400485.1 Roseateles sp. P5_B10 | reverse complement strand
CCTCAGGATCGACCACCTCGAAATAGGAGATGCGGGTCTCCACGCCATCACGCTGGACCGATTCGGCACCCGTCGCCCTCAGCTGGTGACCCTGCGGAACGTAGATGCGCCGCTGGTGCTCTTTCTCAATCATGCTCGCTCCTCGACATAGGAACAGCACAGTTGCGGGCGGCACCCGCCTGGTCAAGGCACGCTTACCTGCCCTCACGCGCGTTACGTAGCCGAGCGAGCCGCCACTGCGGCCGACAGCCTATTTCTTGGGCGTGAACGGGAACATCACTCCCGCCTGCTTGAGCTGCTCCTGCCACTGGTTCATCAGCGTCTTGGACTGCTCGGCATAGCCGCCCATCAGGCCCGTCCAGGCCTCGGGGGTGAAGGGCATGCCGCCGGGCGTCTGCTCCGTAAAGCGCGACTGCAGGTCGGTGAAGGCCTGCATCTGCCGCTCCAGCAGGCCGCCCATGACGCCCTGCATGGCATGGCCGTAGAAGCGAATGATCTGGGCCAGCGAGCTGGTCGAGAACATCGGCACGCCGCCAGTCTCCTCCTCCAGGATGATCTGCAGCAGGATGGAACGCGTCAGGTCTTCCTGGGTCTTGGCGTCATGCACCTCGAACTCGACACCTTCCAGCACCATGCGCTTGACGTCGGCCAGCGTGATGTAGCTGCTGGTCTGCGTGTCGTAGAGGCGCCGGTTGGGGTATTTCTTGAGGATGCGCAGCCCGGGCTTGGTGTCGCCGGACTGGGCTTGCTCGGATGCCGCTTTCTTGCGGGCAGTCGCCATGCGTGGGTCTCCTGTGCAGTGCAGCAAATTCTAGGCAGAGCCTGACCGCCGTTCCGAACGGGTTTACCTGGGGCTGGTGAACCGAGCTGTCCGCCACGGAAACTCACCAAACGCCGCAATTGGGCGCAGGCGTGCCAGCGCGTGGGCAAAGAAAAGCCCCCGAACCTTTCGATTCGGGGGCCTCCAATCTTCAAAAATTTGATAGGCGCGATTGGATTCGAACCCACCATGGCAAGGTGAGGAAACGGGGCTTTACGGGACATGCTAAGACATTGATTTCACGGGAGAAATTTCCCTTATACGTCCCGACCCGCTTCCTAAACCACACCCCATTTTTCGCACGTTTCTGGGCTGGGGAAGCAGGATGGCCATGCGGATCACCTATCCAGCGCTGGCGCCCCGCGAGCGTCAACTGTGCAGCGGCGCCAGTGAGCCGCAGGCAATCGCTTCCTGCAGGCTGCCTTCAGTGGGGTGGGCGCCTGCGCCAGCCGCGGACGGCGCCCCGACGCCGAACCAGCCGTTGCRTCCACGAGCCTTGGCTTGGTAGAGCGCCTCGTCGGCGAGCTCTACCGATCGTTCCCAGGAGCCGCCGTGCTGCGCGCCGGGGACGAGAGGATATGGGGCGAAGCCGATACTGCATGAGATCTTCAGAGGTTGCCCGTCCGGCAGCTCGACCGGGCTCCCGTCAATGGCTTTGCGCAGCCTTTCGGCCAGCTGCGCCGCATGCCCGCGGGGCGTTCCCCGCGTCATGAGCAGGAACTCTTCGCCGCCCCAGCGGATGAGCTCGTCCTCCCCTCGCAACACACCCTTTAGGCGCTCCGCCGCCTGCCGCAGCACGGCGTCCCCGGCAGGGTGGCCGAAGCTGTCGTTGACACGCTTGAAGTGGTCGAGGTCGATCAGGTAGAAGAGCAGGTCCACCGGCTCGGCCGCGACCGTCCCGCGGCCCGCATGGGAGCGATCCGCCGCGGCCACGTGCGATTCCACCTGGGCCATGAAGTGCCGGCGGTTGCGCAGGCCMGTCAGCGGATCGGTGACCGCCATGTCCTGGAGCTGGCGGTTCACGGCTGCCAGGGTTCTCGCATGCCGGCGTGTCGCCCTCACCACCAGCAGTGCCGCGGCGCTGCTGGCGAGCGCGGCCAGGATCACGGCCGCAACGACGGTCCGCTGCGTCTGGCGCTCGCTGGCCTGGCGCTGGGCGCGCTCACGCTCGGCACTCGCGAGGGCCTGGTCCAGCGTCAGCCCGGCCCGATGCGATTCGTCCAGGCTCTTGCGCAGGCCCTGCAGGTGCTCCGCCAGCGCGCGGTAGGCCTCGTCGTGGCGGCGCGCGAAGGCGTACTCCTCGGCCACCTCGTCCAGCATTTCCCAACGGTCGCTGCCCTGGGCTTCGGCCTCCAAGATGGCCAGGCCCTCAGCGTGCCTGCTCAGACGGTTGAGTGCCTTGCCCCGGTTGAACCTGGCGACGCGCGTCGTGTCAGCGTCGCCCCGGGCCGCGACGATCGCGGCGTCGGCCATCTCCAGCGCCGCCGCCGGCAGCCCGGCCTTCAGCAAGGCGTCCGACTGGTTGCACAGGAAGTTCACCAGCATGTAGGGCGTGCGCCCCAACTTGAAGGCGATCTCCTGCGCCCGTGGTCCCAGCGGGCGTAGCTTGTCCCACTCGCCGGTTGCCCGGTACATATCGTTCAGCAGGACCAGCGTCCTGAGCTGCTCCACGCCGTCGTCCACCGCCTCCTGCTCCTGCAGCACGGCCAGCAGCTCCCGCTCCGCTTCGTCCAGCTTGCCGGCCGAGCGGAGCCGGTCCGCCCATTCGTCACGGGCCCACCAAGTGACCTTGTCGGCGGGATGCCGGATGGCCAGCTGCCTGGCCTCCTGCGTGTAGCGGCCGAGAGCGTGGAACTGCTTCCAGTCCTCCTGCAGCACCAGCAGCACCCGGAGCTCGTCATGCCAGTCGCCGCGGGCCCGCGCCTCGGCGAGCAGGCGCATGCCTTCCAGCACGGCCTTGTCCAGCTCCTGCCGGGCTTTGAGCTGGCCGATGCGCAGCAGGCGATGGCGGAACTCGAGCACCGGGTCGCGGTGTTGCCGCAGAAGGCCGGCCGCCCGATCGAGCAGTTCGCTGGCGCGCCCCCCGTCCGAATGCCGCAACTGCCTACCCTGCTCCAGCAGGGCCGCCACCTCCAGCAGAGGATCGCCGCTGGCGTTAGCCTGCGAACGGCTGCGCTCCAGGAAGGCAAGGAACTCGGTGCGGGGCGCGAATGTCTGGACGTCCTGTACTTGCTGGTCAAAGGCACTCACGCTCGGGGTGAGCGCGAAAGCCAGTCCTTGCCAAGCAAACGCCGCCATCCACAGCGCTCGCACAAGCAGCCGCGCCGGACCCGCGCGCCGCCGAGGCCCGCCTGTTCCGGAGTACCCATTCCAAAGAACTGCCACGCCGACCCCACTACAGCGGCAACCGCTGCATGACCAATTTTCGGACCGGCATGCCAACGCGTGTCAGCCATCCTCCCGCCACGGGCTGGCGCGCACAAGAATCCATCACGAACTGCCGGAAAACTGCAGACGTCGACCGCGGCGTGCCTGTATCGACAGGTACAGCGGCGCCAAGGGTCGCAAGGATCGGCCTCAGCTCGACGCCATGCTGAAGGGCGTGGCTCGGAAGGAATTTGACGTGGTCGCGGCTCAGCACTGCTGCGTCACAGCTTGGCTCAAGCACCACGACACTGGTAAATCGTTGACTTCAAAAGCAAAAATGCCTCAGATCCGTGAAGATCTGAGGCATTCTTAACCTACCGTCGGACTGACCCCACTGGGTCAGTCTTCATATTTGGTAGGCGCGATTGGATTCGAACCAACGACCCCCACCATGTCAAGGTGGTGCTCTAACCAACTGAGCTACGCGCCTGAAGAGCTGCGCACTATAGCAGGTTTTTGAGGCCCTCGTCCATGCTCACTTGCGGCGTGCCGAGCGCACGCCAGAGATGGCGCAGAGGTCGCGCAGCACCTTGGCCAACCTGGATGCATCAGACAGTTCCAGCGTGAAGCTCATCCAGGCCGTGTCGCCGCCGCCCGCGCGGGGTTTGACGGCGCCGGGCTTCATCGACTGTGTGTTCACCGCGACGACATTCATCTTCTCCTTGGCGAAGATCTCCAGCACGTCGCGCAGCAGGCCCTGGCGGTCACCGGCCTCGACGAGCACGTCCACGGGATAGACGGGCGCACCCTTGCCCACCGTTTCACCACCGCCCCACTCCACCGCGATGACGCGCTCGGGCGAGCGACGCTTCATCTCGGCGAGGTTGCTGCAATCGCTGCGGTGGATGGCCACGCCCTTGCCGCGCGTGACGAAGCCGGAAATGGCGTCGGGCGGCGCGGGCCGGCAGCAGCGCGACAGCGTCGTCAGCAGCGAGTCGATGCCCACCACGAGCACGCCGCCACGGTTGCTGCTGGCGCTGCGCGTGTGCCGCTGTGCCAGCAGTTCGTTCTCGTCAACTACCGGCTCGGGCGGGCGCAGCAGCAGCTCGATGTTGCGCAGCGAGTATTCGTCCTTGCCAACGACCTCGAACAGCGCATCCGCACCCTTGAAGCCCAGGCGCGCAGCCAGCTCGTCGAGCTTGAGCGCCGTCTTGCCCTCGCGCTGCAGCAGCTTCTCGACCAGGTCGCGGCCCTTGACAATCGTCTGCGCCTGCTGCAGCGCGTTGAACCACGCACGCACCTTGGCGCGCGAGCGTGGGCTCTGCAGATAGCCGAGCTCTGGGTTGAGCCAGTCCAGCGACGGGCCGCCTTCCTTGGTCGCGATGATCTCGACAGTCTGGCCGCTTTGCAGCGGCGTGTTCAACGGCAGCATCTGGCCGTCGATGCGTGCGCCGCGGCAGCGGTGGCCGAGGTCGGTGTGCACCGCATAGGCAAAGTCCACCGGCGTCGCACCCGCCGCCAGCTCGACGATGGTGGCCTGCGGCGTGAAGACATAGATGCGGTCGTCGAACACCGGGCCGCCCTCGGCGCCCTGCACGGTGTCGCGCTCCCAGGCCAGCAGCTGGTTGAGCACGGCCTTGCGGGCTCGAGCCACCTGCTCCTCGAACTCGCCAGCCGCACTGACACCGGCATAGCCGCGCGCACCGGCCTCCTTGTAGGCCCAATGGGCGGCAACGCCATGTTCGGCGTGCTCATGCATCTCGCGCGTGCGGATCTGCACCTCCATCGCCCGGCCGTCGGGCCCGAGCACGACGGTGTGCAGGGACTGGTAGCCGTTGGGCTTGGGTTTGGCGATGTAGTCATCGAACTCGCCGGGCACCGGCGTATAGACCTCATGCAGCCGGGCCAGCGC
>NZ_JBFULE010000374.1:0-5109 GCF_056400485.1 Roseateles sp. P5_B10 | reverse complement strand
GTTGCGCCCCGCCCGCTTCGCTTCGTAGAGCGCCCTGTCCGCCGCGGCCAGCAGGTCGGTGAAGCTCGTGGCGCTGGCCGGCAGCATGGCCAGGCCGACCGACAGCGTCGCGCTGACGGTGCCACCATCGGGCGTCACGAAAGGCGCCTCCTGCACCATCAGGCGGATGCGCTCCGCCACCTCGCAGGCACCCGTCAGGTCGGTGCGTGGCAGCAACACGATGAACTCCTCGCCGCCGTAGCGCGCCGCCAGATCGCCGGTGCGCAGCGAACGCAGGATCAGCCCGCCAACCTGGCGCAGCACCTCATCGCCGACCGGATGGCCGTGGCCGTCGTTGATGGCCTTGAAGTGGTCGATGTCCAGGAACAGGCAGGCCAGCGGGTATCGATGGCGCACGGCCTGGCTGAACTCGATGAGGCTGCGGTGGTCGAAGTAGCGGCGGTTGTGCACGCCGGTGAGGCCGTCCGTCATGCCGGCGCGGCGCAGGCGCTCGCGGTTGAGCATGCTCTCGATGGCTATTGCCGCGATGGCCGACAGGCGGTCGAGGAACTTGGTGCCCGAGGCGGCGTCGTAGCGTTCGGGGTCGCGCGAGCCCAGGTGCAGGCTGCCGATCAAGAGGCCCTGGCGGATCAGCGGCAGCAAGGCCGCGGAACGCACGCCGGCTTGCATGTCGAAGGCCTTGGCGAGCAGCGCCTCGTCCGGGCCCGGGCCGATGAGGCGGGCCGTGCGCGCGGCGCCGAACAGGTCCTTCAGCGGGCCATGGCTGTCCAGCAGTCGCGGCGCCTTGATCATGGGCAGGGCCGGCAGGGCGCGGCGCAGCTCTTCCTCGGGGTCCAGCAGCCAAAGCTCGGCGGCGTCCAGGCCGAAGTCGTCGCGGCAGTCGACCAGCAGCAGGTTGACCAACTCCTCCATCGAACTCACCGCGATGAGGCGGCGCTCCAGCGCGTCGAAGCGGTCCAGCTTGCGCTCATTGGCCTTGGCGGCGTCAAGCAGGGACTGCAGCTGGCGGCGCAGTTCCTGGACCTGGGCTTGGGGATTGGGCGGCGCGTTCATTCCGGCGCGATTGTGAGGGCCGCGCGTTCGAAGCTCCGCGGCTGGCCTGTAACGGGGTCCATGAATGCAATCGCCCGCGCCACCAGCTGCAGCGGCGCGTCAAAGCGCGGCGGGTTCTCGTGAGGCTGCAGCACGGGGTAGATGCGGTCGCCGACGAGCGGCAGACCCAGGGCATTCATCTGCACGCGCAACTGGTGACGCAGCCCCGTGTGGGGACGCAGCTCGTAACGCGCCAACCCATCGGGCAAGAGCTCGACGAGATCGATCCAGGTCTCGGCGTTGGGTTCGCCGTTGACGACCTGCATCTGCATGAAGTTGTCGCCCCCCGGCTCCTCCAGGCGGTGCCGCACCACGCGCGGCCAGGGGCCGGGGCCGAGCGGCGCAATGGCGTCGTAGACCTTGGCGACGGCACGCTCGCGGAACAGGCGGTGGTAGGCGTCGCGCTCGTCACGGCGGAGGTTGAAGACGACGAGGCCCGCCGTCTCGCGGTCCAGCCGGTGCACGGGGTTGAGGTCCGCCAGGCCGGTGGCGTGGCGCAGACGTGCCATCAGCGTCTGCCGAGCGTAGATGCCGCTGGGCGTCACCGGCAGGAAATGCGGCTTGTCGGCGACAAGGAGGTGCTCGTCCTGGAAGACGATGCGCTCCCCGGCCGGGATGTCGGGCTCGACGTCCAGGTGGCGCCAGTAGTAGACGCGCCGACCGCCACGGTAGGGCGAGTCGACGACCGCGTGGCCGGCGTCGTCCACCACGTCGCCGCGCGCGAGGCGTTCCGGCCAGTCGACCACGCGCGGCAGGCGCTCGGCGAGGAAGGCGGCCATGGAGCCCCAGGGCCCGGCGGGACAGAACACGGCACTTGCCGCGACGCCTTCGCGCAGCGGCAGGACCGGCTTGGGCGGTCTCGCCACGGCCTATTCGATGCGCGGCCCGCCGCGGGCGCGTTCGTCCATGTAGGCGTTCAGCCGCTTCATGTCCTGGGGCTCGGCACGGTTGCCGCGCCATTGACGCACCCAGGCCTCGCGGTTGGGCTCCCGGGCGAGCTTGCGCACCGCGGCGTCGATGGCCTCGATATGCCGCCTGCCCTGCGGCGTGCGGCTGCAGGAGACCGTGGCCAGCAACGTGCTCAGGCCCTCGGCCACCGGCAGCGCCACCAGGGCGCCGGGGTCGCCGACGCGGACCAGGTATTCCTTGACGACGCTGGGGTACTCCAGCGTGTAGTCCATGCGGCCGGCGCGCAGCATGTCCAGCAGTTGGGTGCTGAGCTGGGCGCCGACGGCCAGCCGTGGCACGACCTGGTGTGACAGCAGGCTGTCGATCTGCGCGCCGAAGGCGCGGTCCCGTGCCAGCAGCAGGCGCATGTCATGGCGCTTGAGCAGGTCGGCCAGCACGAGGCGGCCGTCCCCGGGCCGGGCCTGGGACAGCTCGGCCAGCCGCTGGCGCGGCACGATGACATGGATCTCGCGCGAGATCAGCGGCGGGTAGAGGTGCGAGAAATAGAGCCACTGCAGGCGCTCGGGCGTGCGCACATGCAGGGTCGAGCACAGGGTCTCGCCGCGGCGGCTCTCGGCCTCATAGCGGGCGGTGCTGGCCTCGACGAACTCATGCCGGAACTCGGGCATGCGCGCCAGCAGCACGCGCATGAAGCCGTCCACCTCGCCGTGGCCCAGCTCGGCCGCGCTGCGCGGCGGCTGGCCCTGCACGAAGCTGAAGTGCGGCGGCACGTCCTGCGCCACCCAGCGGATGGTGTCGGCGGGCGGCGCGGCTTGGGCGGCCGAAGCCACCAGGCATGCGGCCGCACACAGCTCACGCAACACTCAATCTCCCTCGACCCACTCCATGCGCGCCCCGAGTTCGCCGATGTGCTCGACGAAATTGGGGTGGGCGCGGCGGATCGGCGTCGCGTTCTTGATCACGCTCTTGCCGGGAATGCTGGCCGCCACCATCAGCAGCGCGATGGCGACGCGGATGATGTAGGGGCTCTCGACCTCGGCCGGGCTCAGCGGCTTGCCGCCGAAGGTGATCATGCGGTGCGGATCGCTCAGGAAGGCATGGGCGCCGAACTTGGCCAGCTCACTGGTCCAGCCCATGGCGCCGTCATAGACCTTGTTCCAGAACATCACGCTGCCTTCGGCCTTGACACCCAAGGCCACGAAGATGGGCAGCAGGTCCACCGGCACATAGGGCCAGGGCGCGGCTTCCACCTTCTGCAGGATGTTGCGCGTGAAGGGCTCCTTCACCTTCAGCGGCCCGTTCGTGACGCAGCGGCTCCAGCCGTCCTCGTGGACGATCTGCACGCCGAACTTGGCGAAGGTGCGGTCCAGCAGCGGGAACATCTCCGGCGCGCCGTTTTTGACCTGCACGTTGCCGCCGGTGATGGCGCCCAGGGCCAGGAAGGTGACGATCTCGTGGAAGTCTTCGGTGAAGGTGTAGTCGGCGCCGCCAAGCTCCTGCACGCCGGTGATCTTCAGCTTGGACGTGCCATGGCCCTCGATCTTTGCGCCCAGCAGCGACATGAAGTTGCAGAACTCCTGCACATGCGGCTCGCTGGCGGCGTTGGTCAGCGTGGAGACGCCGTCGGCCAGTGCCGCGCACARCACGAAGTTCTCGGTCGTCGTGACGGAGGCGTAGTCGGTCCAGTGATGGTTGGCCGTCAGCGGGCGGTGCACGCGCAGCACCAGGCCGTCGGGCAGGCGCTGGACCTGGGCGCCGAAGCGCTCGAACACCTCGACGTGCGGATCGATCTCGCGTGCACCCAGCGTGCAGCCCTTGACGTCGTCCTCGATGCGGGCGGCGCCGAAGCGGGCCATCAGGCCCGGCACCAGCATGATGGAGGAGCGCATCTCCTCGGGCAGGCGGTCGGTGGCCGGGTCGAAATGCGTGTCGCGGTGGTGGACGTCGAGGATGCCGGTCTTGAAGTCCAGTTCGACCTGCGAGCCGAGCTTGCGGAAGACCTCGACGATCTTCTTGACGTCGGTGATCTCGGGCACACCGCGCAGGCGCACCGGCTGCCTGGTCAACAGCGTGGCGCAGAGGATGGGCAGTACGGCGTTTTTGTTCGCCGAGGGAATGATGCGGCCCGAGAGGGGCGTGCCGCCGTGGACGATCAGATGAGACATCGAATGAGGGGATTTCGGTGCGCGCAAGCGGCGCGCGGTGGCATTGTCGGCGTTTGCGGCGCGGCGCATCCGCCGCCGCCCGGAAGCTTTGTTCCGAACTGGGGGAATCAATCTTCCGCCGCGGGGTCCGGCCGCGGGTCTATCCAGCGGCGCCGGCGACGCCGCATCCAGCGGACAGCGTTGTTATGCTGGCGCGACCAGTCCGGGTCATTTCAGACCTCCGACGACAGGGAGGTGATCCGTGCGCCAGCCAACTGACGAGGACAAGCCTCGCCCCACCCGCCGCCGAGCCGGCGGCAGCGCCGTGCTGCTGGCGCTGCTGGCCGCCCCCGCAACGGCGCAGGACCTGAGCGATCTGTCGCTGGAGCAGCTGTCCAACATCGAAATCAGCTCGGTGTCGCGGCGTATCGAGAAGCTGGCGCAGGTGCCGGCTTCGCTGTACGTGATCAGCGCCGAGGCGATACGCCGCTCAGGCGCGCGCAGCCTGCCCGAGGCGCTGCTGCTGGCGCCCAACCTGCAGGTCGCGCGGCTCAACGCCAACCAGTACGCCATCAGCGCCCGGGGCTTCAACGACTCGGTGGGCAACAAGCTGCTGGTGCTGATCGACGGCCGCACGGTCTACGCGCCCTATTTCTCGGGTGTGCAATGGGACCAGCAGGACGTGCTGCTGGACGACGTCGCCCGCATCGAGGTCATCAGCGGCCCGGGCGGCAGCGTCTGGGGCACGAACGCGGTCAATGGGGTGATCAACATCATCCGCCGRCCGGCCGCGGACACGGGGCTGCTGCTGCGCGCCGACGCCGGCACCGACGAGCGCTCGGCCGCGCTGCGCCTCGGCGGCAAACTGCCGCTGCAAGGCGACTGGCGCGCCTACGCCAAGCTGCTGCAGCGCGATGCCACCGAGACCGAAGCCGGCGTGGCCGTGACGGACAAGTCGCGACGC
>NZ_JBFULE010000373.1:0-5126 GCF_056400485.1 Roseateles sp. P5_B10 | reverse complement strand
GACTTCTCTCCATCCCGTGCCGACGCTGCTCATCACGGGCTCCGTTCCTAGTGCTGGAGAATCTTCGCGAGGAAGTCCTTGGCGCGCGGCGAGCGCTCCTCGGGCTTGGTGAAGAAGTCGCTGCTGCTGCAGTCCTCGACGATCTTGCCCGCGTCCATGAAGATGACGCGATTGCTGACCCGCTTGGCAAAGCCCATCTCGTGGGTCACACACATCATGGTCATGCCCTCGTGGGCCAGTTGCACCATCACGTCCAGCACTTCGCCGACCATTTCAGGGTCCAGCGCCGAGGTGGGTTCGTCGAACAGCATGACGATGGGGTCCATCGACAGCGCTCGCGCGATGGCCACGCGCTGCTGCTGGCCGCCGGAAAGCTGGCCGGGAAACTTGTCCTTGTGGGCGCTCAGGCCGACGCGGTCCAGCATCTTCAGGCCGCGGGTCTTGGCGTCGGCCGCCGAGCGGCCCAGCACCTTGATCTGCGCGATGGTCAGGTTTTCGGTCACCGACAAATGGGGAAACAGCTCGAAATGCTGGAACACCATGCCGACGCGCGAGCGCAGCTTGGGCAGGTTGGTCTTGGGGTCGGCGATGGAGATGCCGTCGACGACGATGTCGCCCTTCTGGAAGGGCTCCAGCGCGTTGACGGTCTTGATCAGCGTCGACTTGCCCGAGCCGGACGGCCCGCAGACGACGACAACCTCGCCCTTCTGGATGGTCGTGGTGCATTCGGTCAGCACCTGGAAGCTGCCGTACCACTTGGAGATGTTCTTGATATCGATCATGGCGGACTCGATTCGACTCAACGGATGATGGCGATCTTCTTCTGCAGCTCCCGCACGAGGCGGGACAGGCCGAAGCAGATGACGAAGTAGACGACCGCAGCCGCCAGATAGGTCTCGACGGGGCGGTTGAAGTTCTTGCCGGCCACCTCGAAGCCCTTGAGCAGGTCGTACTCGCCAACGGCATAGACCAGCGAGGTGTCCTGGAACAGGATGATGGTCTGGGTCAGCAGCACCGGCAGCATGTTGCGGAAGGCCTGGGGCAGCACCACGTAACGCATGCTTTGGCCGTAGGTCATGCCCACGGCATACCCGGCGTTGACCTGACCGCGCGACACCGACTGGATGCCGGCGCGCATGATCTCCGAGTAATAAGTGGCCTCGAACAGCGTGAAGGTGATGAAGGCCGACATCTGCCCGCCCAGCGGCCCGACGAGCTTGGGGATCAGCAGGAAGAACCACAGGATCACCATCACCAGCGGGATGGAGCGCAGCGTGTCGACGTAAAACGCCGCCGGCACCGACAGCCAGGGCTTGCTGGACAGCCGCATCATCGCCAGCAGCGTGCCCAGGATGATGCCGCCGATCATGGCCACCAGCGTCAGCTGGATGGAGAACCAGAAGCCCTTGGCGACGAAGCTCTGGACGACCGCCCAGTTCACGAAGGAATAGTCGAGATTCAGCATCACTTGCCTCCCGACTGGCCGGGGATGCGCACGCGCGCCTCAATGAACTTGGCGATGCGGTTGATGGCGAAGGCCGAGACGAAATACAGCGCGGTGACAGGGATGTAGATCTCCTCGAAATGAGACGTCTCTTCGGAGGCCTGCTGCGCGAACTGCGCCAGCTCGGGGATGCTGACCGCGAAGGCGACCGCCGAGTTCTTGACGATGTTCATGCTCTCGCTCGTCAGCGGCGGAATGACGATGCGGAACGCCATCGGCAGCAGCACGTGGCGGTAGGTCTGGGGCAGCGTCAGGCCCATGGCCAGGCCCGCGTAGCGCTGGCCGGTGGGCAGGGTCTTGATGCCGGCCTTGACCTGCTCGCCGATGCGCGCGCTGGTGAAGAAACCCAGGGCGAAGACGACCAGCACGGAGGACGGCACGGCCTCACGCAGCACCGGGAACAGCGACGGCAGCACGTGGTACCAGAGAAAGACCTGCACCAGCAGCGGGATGTTGCGGAAGAGCTCGGTCCACGCCTCGCCGAAGCGCGCCAGCCACTTGTTCGGCGCGGTGCGAGCAATGCCGATCAGCGAACCGACAACCAGCGCCAGCACGAGGGCCAGCAGCGAGACGCTCAGCGTCCAGCCCCAGGCGTTCAGCATCCATTGCAGATAAGTCTGCTCCTTGCCGCCCGGGCCGAAGCAGCCAGCAACGGCCTCCCCGGTGGCGGTGTCATTGCAGTAGAACTGCCAGTCCCAACTCATGGCCCTCTCCTCAAGCCTCTTAGCTAAAGCAAAGCGGGTGCCAGGCACCCGCTTTGCGGTGGTTCAGGTCGATGCGCGAATCACTTCTTCGCGTAGTCTTCCATCGGCTTGTCGTTGGGGTTGGCCCAGGCGTCCTTGGTCGCAGTGGACACCGGCAGGCCAATCTTCGTGTTGGTCGGCGGGATGGGCTGCATGAACCACTTGTCGTAGATCTTGGCCATCTCGCCGGACTTCATCATGGCCTTGATGCTGTTGTCGACCGCGGTCTTGAAGCCCGGGTCGTCCTTGCGCATCATGATGGCGATCGGCTCGACCGACAGCACCTCACCGACGATCTTGAAGTCGGCCGGGTTCTTGGACGTGGCGATGTTCTTGGCCAGGATGGAGCCATCCATGACGAAGGCGTCGGCGCGGCCGGAGTCCAGCAGCAGGAAGCTGTCAGCGTGGTCCTTGCCGAAGACTTCCTTGAAGTCCACGCCGTTGGCGCGCTCGTGCTTGCGCAGCGTCTGCACGGACGTGGTGCCGGTCGTCGTTGCGACGGTCTTGCCGTTGAGCTGGCCGATGCCGGTGATGCCGGAGTTGGCCTTCACGGCGATGCGCACTTCCTCGACATAGGTTGTCACGGCGAAGGCGACRTCCTTCTGGCGGGTGGCGTTGTTTGTCGTGGAGCCGCACTCCAGGTCGACGGTGCCGTTGACGGTCAGCGGGATGCGGTTGGCCGATGTGACCGGTTGGTACTTGACTTCGATCTTGCTGCCCAGCTGCTTGCGCAGGTCGGCAACGACGTGCTCGCAGACATCGATGTGGTAGCCGACGTATTTGCCATCACCGATGGTGTAGGACAGGCCCGACGACTCGCGCACACCCATCGTGATCGCGCCGCTGTCCTTGATCTTCTTCAGCGTGTCTTCGGCATGCACGGCCGAAACGCCGGCGAACAGGGCTGCGACGAGCAGAACTTTCTTCATGGAGACTCCAACAACAGGAAGTGGATATCGATAACAGCCGCGAGCAGACCACGCCGCACGCTCAGCCCGAATACGGGTTTACACGATGCATGCGCAAGCTGGATGAGGTCATGCCGCGGACGATAAATAGTCCCACAAAGCCAAGGAGGCTGGTTTGAGCCGGCGCGAAAGCTCGGGCTTTTCGCGATAGATGCGCAGCTCCATGCTGACGCTGAAGGTGCCCGGCGCAGCGGCGGGCACGAGGCGGCCACTGGCGATCTCCTTTTGCACCGAGCTGGCGGGCAGGAAGGCGAATCCGTGACCTTCCAGCGCCATCGCTTTCAGGCCTTCGGCCATGTCGGTCTCGTAGATCGCATCAAGGTTGAGCGCGCAGTCGGCTTCCTTGACGATGAGCTCGACGAGACGGCCGAGATAGGCGCCCGCCGCGTAGCTCAGGAAGGGAATCTTCTGGCCCGGCCGTCCGGGCAGCCGGAACATCGGCTCGCCCTGACTGTCGGCTCTGGCATACGGCGACAAGGTCTCATGGCCCAGCGACACCATCTGGTAGCGCTCCGGGTCCAGCTGCAGCGGCTGGCTGGCGTGGTGATAGACCAGCAGCAGATCGCAATTGCCTTCACTGAGCTGCAGCATCGCGTCATGCACATTGGCCGCGTTGAGCCGGCACTTGATGGCGCCGAAGCCGCGTCTCAACCCCATCAGCCAATGCGGGAAGAAGGAGAAGGCCAGCGAGTGCGGCACGGCGAACTCGATCATGTCCTGGTCGGCCGCCTGATGGCTGCGCAGCATATTGCGCGTCGCCTGCAGATTGCCCAGCAGCTCGACGGCCTGGGCCAGCAAGGTTGCGCCAGCGGCCGTCAGCCGGGTGGGATAGGAGGATCGATCCACCAGGTCGACGCCGGCCCAGGCCTCCAAGGCCTGAATGCGGCGCGAGAATGCCGGCTGGGTCACGTGGCGCAGCTGGGCGGAGCGGGAAAAGCTGCGCGTCTCGGCCAGGCTGACGAAGTCTTCAAGCCATTTGGTTTCCACCCGAGGCAGTGTAGCCAAGGCCTTCTGCCAGCCGCGCGATCTAGCGAGTCATCTCGGCAACTCATATATGCGCGCGCATTACCTCTTCACCCCCCTAAGCGCGGCCCCTAGGTGCTTGACTCCCCCTCAACTGAAGGGGCACAACGCGGCCCGGCGCGCAGGTGCTTGTTTACAGTCCGCCCAACAACCCAACTCGAACAAACCCGGACGGAGAACGCCATGCGCGCGACGAGCAAACTTCTGGCACTCGCCTTGACGGCCACCATGCAATCGGCGATGGCCGGTGCGGTCTTCTTGGACTTCGAGGACGTGCAGACCACGGAACCGCTGACCACCCGCTATGCGTCCAAGGGCGTCACGGTGAGCGGCGCCGCATGGACAGCAACCTCTGAAGCCTGCGGCGGCGATGTCAGCTTCGTCCGTACAGGCAGCTGCGGCGCGCTTTGGCTCGCTCAGGATCCGACCAATCCGGCCTCAACAGACGCCCGGTCGTTTACGCTGACCTCGGCCGACGGCTTCGTCGAAGCGCTGTCCTTTGTCTACTCGGGCAGCACGACCGCGATCAACCTCGCGGTTCACGCCTATGACGTCGCCGGCAAGGAAGTGGGCCTGGGCCTGACCGGCCTGACCGGCGAAAGCTGCGGCACCTTCGTCTTTTGCAACTGGTCGTCGCAGCCGGTCTCGCTGTCCTTCCAGGGTGTGGCTCGGACCATCGTCTTCTCTGCAATCGACCAGACCGTATTGCTCGACGACCTGAGTTTCAGGACGGCCGACCCGACCGGCCAGCTGCCGGAGCCCACCAGCATCGCCCTGGCCCTGGGTGCCCTTGGCGGTCTGGGCTGGAGCCGCCGCCGCGCCGCACGCTGAGCGCCTCTCTCCTGCAAGAACGACCGCTGCGGCGGTCGTTTTTCATTGGGACGGACG
>NZ_JBFULE010000372.1:0-5129 GCF_056400485.1 Roseateles sp. P5_B10 | reverse complement strand
GAACGGCTCGATGCGCGGCTCACGCTATGGCCCGGCGAGGCCAGGCCGCTGCGCTCGGGCACGCGTGTTCACCTGCACCTCGGCGCCCAAGCCGTCATGGCCAGTGTGGCTGTGCTGGACGGCGACGCCATCGAGCCGGGCGGCACGGCCCGCGTGCAGCTCGTCTGCCACGCGCCCGTCGGAGCCTGGCGCGGCGATCGCCTCGTGCTGCGCGATGCCGGCGCCAGCCGCACCATCGCCGGCGGCATCGTGCTCGATCCCTTTGCGCCTGCGCGCTATCGCCGTACCCCCGAGCGGCTTGCCGAACTCGCGGCCTGCGAGCTGCCCACCGCCGAGCAACGTCGCGAGCGGCTGATGGCGCTGTCGTCGCTGGGGCTCGACCTGGCCCGCTTTGCGCAGGCAGAAGGTCTGGCCGAAGCGTTGGACGGCTGGGCCCTGGACACCGAGGCCCGTGCGGCGCTGACGACCAAGCTGCTCACCACGCTGGCCGACTTTCATGCGAAGTCGCCTGACGAACTCGGCCCCGATGCCGCGCGGCTGCGCCGCCTCGTCGCGCCCCGCATCGCCGAGGCCTTGTGGCGCCATCTGCTGGCTGAGCTGCGTGCCGCGGGTCACATCGCCCAGCGCGGCGGCTGCATGCACCTGCCCGAGCACGGCGTGCAGCTGTCGGTCGCCGAGCAGCGCATCGCCGAGAAGATCGCGCCCCGGCTGGCCGCTGCGGGTGCGGAAGGCGCCTGGGCCCGCGACCTCGCCAAGGACTGCGCCGAGCCCGAGCCGCTGATGCGCTCCACGCTGGCGCGGCTGGCCCGGCAAGGCGAGCTGCACCAGGTGGTGAAGGACCTCTACTGCGACACGGCGACGATGACGCGGCTCGCCGGTATCGCGCGCCTCATCGGCGCCGAGCAGGGCACGGTCACCGCCGCGGCTTTCCGCGACGCGACCGGCCTGGGCCGCAAGCGGGCCATCCAGCATCTGGAACATTTCGACCGCGTCGGCCTGCTGCGCCGCGTGGGCGACGAACATCGGCTCCGGGCGGACAGCGCCCTGTTTGCGGAGCAGGCGGCATGAATCTGGAGGGGCAACGACACCGGTGTGTCGGCCGGGCTTCAAACCCGGTGGGTGGCGCCACGCGCCGCTGGGAGGGTTCGACTCCCTCGCCCCTCCGCCATCGGGCCCGTCCATGCTGATCGCCGGCACCGAAATGCCCGAGGCGCTCTGGTACTGGGTCGACGACCAGACCTGGGCCGAACCGCTGCCCGACGGCCATGTCCGCATCGGCATCACAGCCCTGGGCCTCAAGGCCTCGGGCGACATCTACATGTGCCGCCCCAAGCCGGTCGGCAGCGAGGTCGAGCAGGGCCGCTCCATCGGCGTCGTGGAGCTGGCCAAGTCCATCGTGTCGGTGAAGTCACCGCTGTCGGGCCGGGTCGTCAAGGTCAACGGGGCGCTGGAAGAGCAGCCGGAGCTGGTGCATCAATCACCCTATGACGCCGGCTGGCTGGTCGAGCTGGCGCCGTCAGCGCTGCAGGCGGAGAAGGCGCGGCTCACCATCGGCGAGGACGCGATCCGCAAGGCGATGCAGGAGTGGGCATGGCTGAACCAGCTGAGCTGAAGTCCCGAACCGGCCTCGCCATCCTGCTCTGGGCCGCAGACCCCGACGACCCGGTGCGCCTGGCCACCCCCTTCGCCCATGCCGCCGCAGCGGCCGCGTTGGAGCTGCAGGTCGAGGTTTACTTTTCAGCGCGGGCCGTGCTGCTGCTCAAGCCCGGCGTGGCCGAACAGCAGCGCGCCTCAGATCGTTTCGACAAGACCATTGCCGGCTGGATGAAGGACGCGCTGGACCATGGCGCGCGCTTCTTCGCCTGCTCCGACGCCCTCGCGGCGCAGGGCCTGACGCTGGCCGATCTGATCCCCGCCGGTCGTCATCACGGCGGTGCGGTCCAATACGCCCTTCGCGCGGCCGACCCCGCCTGGGCCACGCTCGTTTTCTGACCCCTTGCTTCCCACGACTGGAGAACCCTGATGACCGCCTTCCCCCGTTCCGTCGCCCGTGTGGCGCGTGGCCTGGTTGCCGTGCTGGCGCTCACCGGCGCCGCGGCCCAGGCCCAGCRGGTGCTGCGCGTGACCGCCATCCCCGACGAATCGCCCACCGAACTGGCGCGCAAGTTCGCGCCGCTGGGCCAGTACCTGGAGAGCAAGCTCGGCATGAAGGTCGAGTGGACGCCGGTGACCGACTACGCCGCCGCCGTCGAGACGGTGGTCAACAAGAAGATCGACCTGGCCTGGTTTGGCGGCTTCACCTTTGTTCAGGCCAATGTGCGCTCAGGCGGCAAGATCGTCCCGCTGGTGCAGCGCGAGGAGGACGAGAAGTTCCGCTCCGTCTTCATCACCGACAAGGCCAGCGGCATCACCAAGCTGGAAGACCTGAAGGGCAAGACGCTGAGCTTCGGCTCGCAGAGCAGCACCTCGGGCCACCTGATGCCGCGCAGCTTCCTGCTGGCCGCCAAGATCAACCCCGATGTGGACCTGAAGCGCGTGGCCTTCAGCGGCGCGCATGACGCGACCATCGCCGCCGTCGCCAGCGGCAAGGTGGACGCCGGTGCGCTGAACATCTCGGTCTGGGAGAAGTTCGTGGCCGACAAGAAGGTCGACCCGAACGAGGTCAAGGTCTTCTACACGACGCCGCCTTACTACGACTACAACTGGTCGGTCCACGCCGACATGCCGCAGGCCCTGCAGGACAAGATCAAGGCCGCCTTCCTGGCATTGGACCCGAACACGGCGCAGGGCAAGGAGATCCTCGGCCTGCAGCGTGCGACCAAGTTCATCGCCACCAAGCCTGAGAACTACGTCGGCATCAAGGCCGCTGCCGAGAACGCTGGTCTGTTGAAATGATTGAACTGAATGGCGTCGACGCCGCCGCGCTGGGCGGTGTGACGCCGGTGCTGCGCGGCATCACTCTCGGGCTGGCCGCCGGCGAGCAGGTGGCCGTCATCGGCGCCTCGGGCGCGGGCAAGACGACGCTGCTGAACCTGCTCGCGCTGATGCAATGCCCGCTGGCCGGCCGCTTCACGTTGCTGGGCCGCGAGCCCTGGTCGCTGGCGCGCGCCGAGCGCCGCCGGCTGCGCGCCGGCATTGCGCTGGCGCCCCAGCATCCGCCGCTGCCACCACGCCAGCGCGTGGCCGTGGCCGTGCTGGCCGCGCGGCTGCCGCGCATGTCTTTCGGCCGCGCACTGCGCACCTTGTGGAGCCCGCCGGACGCCGCCCTCGCGCAGGACGCGCTCGAAAAGCTCGGCCTGCCCGACAAGCTCTGGCTGCGTGTGGACCGCCTCTCCGGCGGCGAGCGCCAGCGTGTGGGCCTGGCGCGGCTGCTGGTGTCCGACACCCAACTGTGGCTGGCCGACGAGCCGCTGGCCGCGCTGGASCCGACGCGCGCCGGGCAATCCCTGGCGGCGCTGCAGGACGGCGCCCGCGCCGCTGGCGCCGCGCTCGTCTGCAGCCTGCACCAGGTGGACCTGGCGCTGGCGCGTTTTCCACGCGTGATCGCGCTGCGCGCCGGGCAGGTGGTGTTCGACGGTGCGCCGTCGGGCCTGGGCGGCGACCTGCTGGACGAGCTCTACCGCAGCCAGCTGGAGCCGCCGCCCGAGATCGCGCCGCTGCCGCAGCCCGTGCCTCTGCCGCAGGCGATGTGCCGGTGACGGACCCCGCCCTGCGCGACCCGGCGCTGAGCCGCCGTTGGCTGGCCTTGCTGATCGGCCTGGTGCTGCTGTGGCCGCTGCTGGTGCTGTCCGAGTTCAAGCCCTGGACGCTGCTGGACGAGCGCGGCCTGCGCGCCACCGGGCGCTATCTCGCGCAGTTCATCCACATGCGCAGCGACGCCGAGTTCCTGCAGATGCTGGCACAGGACACCTGGCGCACGGTAGCCATCGCGACCGCGGGCCTCACGCTGGCGCTGGTGCTGGCCGTGCCACTGTCGCTGCTGGCCACGGCGCGCTTGTCCGCCAGCACGCTGGAGGGCCGGCCCGGTCCGGCACGTTGGCTGCGCCGCGCGGTGCGGGCGCTGCTGGTGGCGCTGCGGTCCATTCCCGAGCTGATCTGGGCGCTGGTGTTCGTGCGCGTCGTGGGCCTGGGCGCCACGGCCGGCGTGCTGGCCATCGCCATCGCCTACGGCGGCATGCTGGGCAAGGTCTACGCCGAGATCCTTGAAAGCGCCGATGCCGCGCCCACGCACGCCCTGCTGAGCGCCGGGGCCACGCGCTGGCAGGCGCTGTGCTTCGGCGCGCTGCCGAGCTGCCTGCCCGAGCTGCTGAGCTACACGGTCTACCGCTGGGAATGCGCGGTGCGATCGTCGGTCGTGCTGGGTTTTGTCGGTGCGGGTGGGCTGGGCCAGCAGCTGGACAACGCCTCCAAGATGTTCGCCGGCAACGAGGTCAGTGCCATCCTGCTGGTCTTCATCGGCCTGGTCATGCTGAGCGATGCCTTCAGCCGCTGGCTGCGCGGGCGCCTGGCATGAAGCGCGAACCCGTGCGAGCGTCGACCTGGGCCGTGCTGGCCGGCCTGGCGGTGCTGGTCGCCGCGAGCTTCTGGTCATTGAACCTGCAGTGGTCGGCCTTCCTCGGCGTGGATGCGCTGGCCAGCATGGGCCGTTTCGGGATGAGCTTCTTCCCACCGCAGCTCGCGCCGGCATTCCTGGCCAAGACCGGCTGGGCGCTGCTGGAGACCTTGGCCATGTCGGCTCTCGGTACAGCACTGGCGGTCGTTGGCGGCCTGCTGCTGGCGCTGCCGGCCTCCGGGCAGGGCGTGGGCCGGGCGGTGGCGCGCATGGTGCTGAACCTGCTGCGCAGCGTGCCCGAACTGGTCTGGGCCACGCAGCTGCTGATCCTCGCTGGCCTGGGGCCGCTGCCCGGCACGCTGGMCCTGGCCCTGCACACGAGCGGCGTGCTGGGGCGGCTGTTTGCCGAGAGCTTCGAGAACGCGCCGGCGGCCGGTGCGCTCGCGCTGCGCCAGCGCGGCCTGGGCGAGGKCCGCGTGTGGCTGTTCGCCACGCTGCCGCAGACGCTGCCGCAGCTCGTCAGCTACACGCTGTACCGCTGGGAGAACAACATCCGCGCGGCCAGCGTGATGGGCGT
>NZ_JBFULE010000371.1:0-5154 GCF_056400485.1 Roseateles sp. P5_B10 | reverse complement strand
CCTCAAAGGCACAGGCGAGGGACGCCATGCGATTGACGAACACGCGCACCGGGTGGCGGCGCGAGGAGAAGAAGGTTTCGTCGCCCAGGGCCACGCGCAGCACGGGCAGCTGCAGGCGGGCCAGCAGGCGCGCCATCTGCGGCGGCACCTTGGGGTCGGACAGGATCTGGTCGAACAGGCCGGCGACGACGTCGATGACCATGTGGTCCAGCCGGCCCGTGGCCATCTGACGCAGTTCGTCGCGATGCTGGTTGATCAGGTTGGGCGGCAGCGGCATCTGCCCCCAGGCGCTGGGCTCACCGCTGAGGGTGTCAAGGCCCATGCGGCTGGAGTTGCCGTGGCTGTCATAGGCCGGCTCGTAGGCGCCGGGCGTCTGCGCCAGGCGGCGCAGCAGGTCCATCATCTGGGGGTCGACCCGGCCAATGCCGCCGCTGCCTCCGCCGCCGCGGCTGCCAAAGCCGCCGCCGGCCCCACCGAAGCCGCTGTTGCGGCCGCCGCCGGGGCCTCCCTGGCTGCTCAGGCCACCATGCGCCGAGCCGCCGTAGCCGCCGCGGCTGGACATGCCGCCATGGCCCGAATCGAGATCGCCGGGTTGGGTGGCTGCGCCCAGGCCGCCGAGGCGCGAGGCGGCGCCATCCGGCGTCGCCCGCACGCGCAAGTCCTGGGGTCGCAGGCCGCGCGAGCGCAGCAGCTCGGCAATATCGGCATAGCAGGCGCGCATCTCCTGGGCCAGCGCGCGAGTCAATTCGTCAGTCAGCGTCTGGCGGGTGACAGGGTCGTCGGTGATGGCCTGGATGGCATCAAGCAGGCCCTGGCCGATGAGCTCGGGCCGCAAGGGGTTGCGTTCACCGACCTGGATGCCGGCGACATAGGACTCGACCTCGCGCAGCTCCCACTCACAGTGGTGGCCGATGGCCAAGCCGATGCGGTCCGCGGCTACCAGGTTGTTGACCTGGTCGTCGTCCATCAGCGAGAGCTCGCCCCAGGCCTTTTTGGCCGTGGGCGCCGCCTGCGGCGGCTTGGTATCGGATTGTTCGGCCGACACCTGTTTGCGCAAGCTCTGCACAAAACGCTGCGAGAACACGCCTTGTTGCTGGYGGAACACGAATTGAGCCGCGAGCAGGGTGTCGCGGCGCTTGACCTGCCCCGAGGACAGCGCCGAAAGTCCGAGACCTTCCGCGCAGCGCTCGGCCGCCTGCTCACCCGCCAGACGGATGCGGGTCAGCGAGGCTTCGAGGTGCGGGTTCAGGCGTATCTCTGGCGCGTTCATCAACTGGTGGCACGAGCTGCGTCGAAAGTATCGCGCCTGCAACAGGTGCGGGTTTTCAACCAGTTGCCAAATTCCTGGCACAAAAAAGCCCGGTAACCA
Source organism: Roseateles sp. P5_B10 (assembly GCF_056400485.1). NCBI lineage: Bacteria > Pseudomonadati > Pseudomonadota > Betaproteobacteria > Burkholderiales > Sphaerotilaceae > Roseateles > Roseateles sp. P5_B10. The sequence continues at coordinate 3,785 of NZ_JBFULE010000371.1, read as the reverse complement.
TTGCTTACCGGGCGACGGGCGGCGCGAGAGCTTAGCGCTTCAGCGAATCGCGAATCTCCCGCAGCAGTTGAATGTCTTCCGGCGTGGCCGGCGGCTCGGCCGGCGCGACCGCGGCTTCGGGTTCGCGCTTGAGGCGGTTGATCTGCTGAATCATCAGGAAGATGACGAAAGCCAGGATGATGAAGTTCAGCGAAACGGTCAGGAAGCTGCCATAGGCCAGCACGGCGCCGGTTTTCTTGGCTTCGGCCAGCGTCGTGGCCGTCTGGCCGGCCAGCGGGATGAAGTAATTGCTGAAATCCAGGCCGCCGAAGATCTTGCTGACGACCGGCATGATGACGTCGCCGACCAGGGAGTCGACGATCTTGCCGAAGGCGCCGCCGATGATCACGCCGACCGCCAGGTCGACGACATTGCCTTTGACGGCGAACTCCTTGAACTCGGAGAAGAAACTCATGCGGGGCTCCTGGATGGCGATGTCTGTGAGATGACTCGGACGGATGTTGGCGCCAAGTCCGGCGAGCTAGAAGGCGGGTAAACCTGCGGTCGGTCGTCGCTTGGCCGAGCCTCGGGTAAGCGTCCGTTAGAATCCTGGGCTGCCCCTGATCAGAAGTCTCTTTAGAGGACCCTCATGAGTGACCAGCAAGTGGACCAAGGCAAGCGCACCTGGTTGATTGCAACCGGTTGCGCCGGCGCCGTTGGTGGCGTTGCGACTGCCGTGCCCTTCGTCAGCACTTTTGCGCCGAGCGAGCGCGCCAAGGCCGCTGGTGCCCCCGTCGAGGTCGACATCTCCGGCATCAAGCCCGGTGAGAAGCTGACCGTCGAATGGCGTGGCAAGCCGGTCTGGATCGTGCGCCGCACGCCGGAACAGCTCGAGGCCCTGAAGAAGAACGACGGCCAGCTGGCCGACCCGAACTCAGACCGCAAGGCCTTCCCCATCCCCGACTACGCCAAGAACGAGAACCGCTCGATCAAGCCCGAGTACCTCGTCGTCGTCGGCATCTGCTCGCACCTGGGCTGCTCGCCGAGCGACAAGTTCGCAACCGGCGCCCAGCCCTCGCTGCCGGATGACTGGGCGGGCGGTTTCCTGTGCCCCTGCCACGGTTCGACCTTCGACATGGCCGGCCGCGTGTTCAAGAACAAGCCCGCGCCCGACAACCTCGAAGTGCCGCCATACATGTATCTGTCGGACACCCGGCTGGTCATCGGTGAAGACAAGAAGGCCTAACGGAGCACGGGACGAGACATGGCTGAATTCAAAGAAGCACCCGCAGGCGCCTCGGCAGGCGTGAAGACCATGACCTGGCTGGAGAACCGGTTCCCGACCGCGTTCGACGCCTACAAGGTCCACATGTCGGAGTACTACGCGCCGAAGAACTTCAACTGGTGGTACATCTTCGGCTCGCTGGCGCTGCTGGTCCTCGTGATCCAGATCGTCACCGGCATCTTCCTGGTGATGCACTACAAGCCCGACGCAGGCCTGGCCTTCGCGTCGGTCGAGTACATCATGCGCGATGTGCCCTGGGGCTGGCTGATCCGCTACATGCACAGCACGGGCGCCTCGGCCTTCTTTGTCGTTGTCTACCTGCACATGTTCCGCGGCCTGATCTACGGCAGCTACCGCAAGCCGCGTGAGCTGGTCTGGATCTTCGGCTGCGCGATCTTCCTGTGCCTGATGGCCGAAGCCTTCATGGGCTATCTGCTGCCATGGGGCCAGATGAGCTACTGGGGCGCCCAGGTCATCGTGAACCTGTTCGCTGCCGTGCCCTTCGTCGGCCCGGACCTGGCGCTGATGATCCGCGGCGACTACGTGGTTGGCGACGCGACCCTGAACCGCTTCTTCAGCTTCCACGTCATCGCCGTGCCGCTGGTGCTGCTGGGCCTGGTGGTGGCCCACTTGCTGGCCCTGCACGACGTCGGTTCCAACAACCCCGACGGCGTCGAGATCAAGAAGCACAAGGACCCGAAGACCGGCATCCCGCTGGACGGCATCGCCTTCCATCCGTTCTACACGGTGCACGACATCTATGGCGTCTGCATCTTCCTGATGGCCTTCACCGCCATCCTGTTCTTCGCGCCGGAACTGGGCGGCTACTTCCTGGAGTACAACAACTTCATCCCGGCCGACCCGCTGAAGACGCCGGCTCACATCGCCCCGGTCTGGTACTTCACGCCGTTCTACTCGATGCTGCGCGCCACGACCGACACCATGGTCAACGTGCTGTGCGGCGTCGTCGCCGTCGCGGCCGTCGTGAGCTTCCTGAAGGGCAAGTTCGGCGGTGCCGCCAAGGTGGCCCTGCTGGTGGCGGCCGCCGTGCTGATCTTCCTGCTCAAGGTCTTCGACGCCAAGTTCTGGGGCGTGGTCGTCATGGGTGGCGCGGTCATCATCCTGTTCTTCCTGCCCTGGCTGGATCACAGCCCGGTCAAATCGATCCGCTACCGCCCCGACTGGCACAAGTATGTGTATGCCGTCTTCGTCGTCTTCTTCCTGTGGCTGGGCTACCTCGGCATCCAGCCGCCGAGCGACGTGGGCACCTTGGTCGCCCAGGTGGGCACCYTGTTCTACTTCGGCTTCTTCCTGCTGATGCCCTGGTGGAGCCGCCTCGGCACGCCCAAGGCCGTGCCGGACCGTGTGACCTTCCACGCCCACTGAGCCGCGGAGCAACAACACCAATGAAAAAGCTGATCGCTCTCCTGCTGGCCACCCTGGGCTTCGTGGGTGCCGCCCAGGCCAACACCGGCGGCATCGAGTGGGACAAGTTCCCCAAGGAAAAGATGTCGGACATGGCGGCGCTGCAAAGCGGCGCCAAGCTGTTCGTCAACTACTGCCTGAACTGCCACTCGGCCGCCTACATGCGCTACAACCGCATGCGCGACATCGGCCTGTCCGAGGCCGACATCAAGAACAACCTGCTGTTCGCGGCCGAGAAGGTCGGTGAGACCATGAAGGTCAGCATCGACCCCAAGGACGCCAAGGCCTGGTTCGGCGCCAACCCGCCCGACCTGAGCGTCATCGCCCGCTCGCGTGCCGACGGTGCCAAGGGCTCGGGTGCGGACTACCTCTACACCTACATGCGGAGCTTCTACCGCGACGACACCAAGGCCACCGGTTGGAACAACATGGCCTTCCCCAGCGTCGCGATGCCGCATGTGATGTGGGAGCTGCAAGGCCAGCGCGCCGCCAAGTTCGAGGAAGTGGCCGACCCGCACGACCACGACAAGAAGACCCACGTCTTCGCCGGCTACCAGCAACTGACGCCCGGCACGCTGTCCGAGCGCCAGTACGACGAAGCCGTGGCCGACCTGGTTGCCTATTTGCAGTGGATGGGCGAGCCCGCGCAGGGCCAGCGCTTTCAGCTCGGCGTGATCGTGCTGATCTTCCTGTCCATCCTGACYGTGTTTGCCTGGCGACTGAACGCCTCGTACTGGAAGGACGTGAAGTAAGCCCGTCCATCCCGGCACCGCTCTCGGGCGGTGTCGAAACACGCAGTGGGGCGCGCTTGTAGCCACCCACTGCGTTTGCTTTTTCAGCGCGGCCCCAGCCGTCGCGCGTTTTTGATTGACTGACCCCTCGGGAGCCCAAGCCATGATGGTCCTTTACTCCGGTACCACCGACCCCTACTCGCACCGCTGCCGCTTCGTGCTGTTCGAGAAAGGCATGGACTTCGAAATCCGTGACGTTGACCTGTTCGCGAAGCCCGAAGACATCGCTTTGATGAACCCGTACAACGAGGTGCCCATCCTCGTCGAGCGCGACCTCATCCTGTACGAGTCGCACATCATCAACG
>NZ_JBFULE010000370.1:0-5200 GCF_056400485.1 Roseateles sp. P5_B10 | reverse complement strand
AGCAGGCCGTGGCCGAGGCCGATGCGGTCATCTTCGTCGTCGATATCCGCCTGGGTTTGTCGGCGCACGACAGCGACATTGCGCGCTATCTGCGCAGCGTCAACAAGCGCGTGCATCTGGCCGTCAACAAGGCCGAGGGCATGAGCGAATCGCCTTTGCTGGCCGAGTTCCATGAGCTCGGCATGGGCGAACCGCATCCGATCTCGTCGGCCCATGGCCAGGGCATCCGCAGCCTGCTCGACGCGGTGCTGGAGCCCTTCGAGGACGCCACCGAGGAATTCGGTGCCGGGCCGCAGCAGGACGGCGTCATCCGCCTGGCCGTGGCCGGCCGGCCCAACGTCGGCAAGAGCACGCTGATCAACACCTGGCTGGGCGAAGAGCGCCTGGTCGCCTTCGACATGCCGGGCACGACCCGCGACGCGATCTCGGTCGATTTCGAGCGCAACGGCCAGAAATTCAAGCTCATCGACACGGCCGGCCTGCGCCGCAAGGGCAAGGTCTTCGAGGCCATCGAGAAGTTCTCGGTCGTCAAGACGCTGCAGGCGATTGCCGACGCGCACGTCGTGCTGCTGCTGCTGGACGCGACCCAGGGCGTGACCGACCAGGATGCCCACATCGCCGGCTACATCCTCGACAGCGGCCGTGCGGTGGTGCTTGCGCTCAACAAGTGGGACGCCGTCGACAGCTACCAGCGTGAGACGCTGCAGCGCCAGATCGAGCAGCGTCTGACCTTCCTGAAGTTCGCGCCGATGCACAACATCTCGGCGCTGAAGCGCCAGGGCCTGTCGGCGGTCTGGAATTCGCTGGCCGACGCCTACGCCTCGGCCTACCGCAAGATGACGACGCCGGTGCTGACCCGCCTCATCCAGGAAGCCACGGAGCATCAGCAGCCCAAGCGCTCGGGGGTTTCGCGCCCCAAGATGCGCTATGCCCACCAAGGCGGCCAGAACCCGCCCATCGTCGTCATCCACGGCAATGCGCTGGACGGTGTCACCGAGGTCTACAAGCGCTATCTGGAAGGCCGCATCCGCGCGCACTACAAGCTGGTCGGAACGCCGCTGAAGATCGAGCTGCGTTCTTCGAAGAATCCCTTCGACGAAAAGACCTAGGCTGACCTCTGGAGGGCCTGAGACGCTGTGTTAAGGTCTTACCCGTAGTCCCCCATCCCCCCGAATAACTCGGAGCATACCGATGAGCAACAAAGGCCAACTTTTGCAGGACCCCTTTTTGAACCTGCTCCGCAAAGAGCATGTGCCCGTTTCGATCTACCTCGTGAACGGCATCAAGCTCCAAGGCCACATCGAATCGTTTGACCAGTACGTCGTCCTGCTGCGCAACACTGTGACGCAGATGGTCTACAAGCACGCGATCTCGACTGTCGTGCCGGGCCGTGCGGTCAACTTCCACGCCGGCGACGCTCCCGCGGACGCCTGATCCCCACCCCTTGTCCTCGACCTCTGCCCACGACGCGACGCCGCCCTCCGAGGCGGCGCGCGCCATTCTTGTGGGTGTCGATTTCGGTCGTCACCGCAACGCCCAGGGTTTTGACGAGAGCCTGGATGAACTGGCCCTGCTGGCGGAATCCGCCGGTGACACGCCCGTCGCCAAGGTCATCGCCCGCCGCCCGGCGCCTGACGCCGCCCTGTTCGTCGGCTCCGGCAAGGCCGACGAGATCAAGCTGCTCGTGCTGGCCCACCAGGCCCACACGGTGCTGTTCGATCAGGCCATTTCGCCGGCCCAGCAGCGCAACCTGGAGCGCGTGCTCGGCGTGCCCGTCGCCGACCGCACCGCGCTGATTCTCGAGATCTTTGCCGCCCGTGCGCAAAGCCACGAGGGCAAGCTGCAGGTCGAACTCGCGCGCCTGCAATACCTGGCCACGCGCCTGGTGCGGCGCTGGAGCCACCTGGAGCGCCAGAGTGGTGGCATCGGCATGCGCGGCGGCCCCGGCGAGGCTCAGATCGAGCTGGACCGCCGCATGATCGACGAGCGTATCAAGAAGACCAAGGAACGCCTGAAGCAGGTGCAGCGCCAGCGCGGCACGCAGCGCAAGGCGCGCTCGCGCAATGGCGTCTTCAAGGTTTCGCTGGTCGGCTACACGAACGCCGGCAAGAGCACGCTGTTCAACGCGCTGACCAAGGCGCGCGCCTATGCGGCCAACCAGCTGTTCGCGACGCTGGACACGACGACGCGCTCCCTCTACCTGGAGCAGGCCGCGGCCAGCGTCTCGCTGTCTGACACCGTGGGCTTCATCCGCGACCTGCCGCACAAGCTCGTCGAGGCCTTTCGCGCCACGCTGCAGGAGGCGGCCGACGCCGACCTGCTGCTGCATGTCGTTGATGCCGCCAGCCCGGTGCTGGAGGAACAGATGGCGGAGGTCGAGCGCGTGCTGGCCGAGATTGGTGCGGCCGACGTGCCGCAGATCCTGGTTTACAACAAGCAGGATCTGCTGCCCGGCGATCAGCGCCCGCGCGAGATCGTCGACGCCGTGCTGCGCGCCAATGGCAGTACCGAGCCGACGCCGCGAGTCTTCGTCAGCGCCCTGGATGGMAGCGGCCTTGCCGAGTTGCGCCAGCTGATTGCGACCGCCATGCAGGTCCAGCCCTTGATTCCCGACGAACGGGACCCACGTTTCGACACTGATTCGTCGGATCCCGAAACTTCTTCCTCAGACCCCTCCCAGGCATGAGCAGCACTCCTCACACCACGCCCCGCAGCACCTGGGCCCAGCGTCTGATGACGCCGGTCGCCCGTGCCGCGAGCCGGTTGCTGAACAACGGCCGCAACGACGGCCCGCCCGATCTCGATGAGCTCTGGCGCGAATTCAATCGCAAGCTCTCGGGCATGTTCGGTGGCAAGTCCAGCGGGCCATCCGGCCCCAGCGGCTCCGGTGGCTCGCCCGACATGAAGGGCGCCGGTATTGGCCTGAGCCTCATCGCCGGCGTTGTCGTTTTGGGCTGGCTGGCCAGCGGCTTCTTCATCGTGCAGGAAGGCCAGCAGGGCGTCATCACTTCCTTCGGCAAGTACAGCAAGACGGTCGAAGCCGGTTTCCAGTGGCGCCTGCCCTATCCCTTCCAGGCGCATGAGATCCAGCCGGTCTCGCAGCTGCGCCAGGTCGAGGTTGGGCGCAGTTCGGTCGTCGCCGCCACCGGCCTGCGCGACTCGTCCATGCTGACGCAGGACGAGAACATCGTCGATATCCGCTTCACGGTGCAGTTCACCATCCGTGACCTGCGCGACTTCCTGTTCGAGAACCGTGACCCCGAGCAGGCCGTGCTGCTGGCCGCAGAGTCGGCGGTGCGCGAGATCGTCGGCAAGAGCACGATGGATTCGGTGCTCTATGAGCAGCGCGACGCCATCGCCGCTGACCTGGTCAAGTCCATTCAGGTCCAGCTGGATCGCCTCAAGGCCGGCATCCAGGTCGTCAACGTCAATGTGCAGAGCGTGCAGCCGCCCGAGCAGGTGCAGGCGGCGTTTGACGACGTGCAGAAGGCCAACGCCAACCGCGAGCAGTTGAAGAACGAGGCCCAGGCGTACGCGAACGACAAGATCCCGAGTGCGCGAGGCGATGCCGCCCGGCTGCGCGAGCAGGCCGAGGGCTACAAGGCCCGTGTCATCGCAACGGCCGAGGGCGATGCGGCGCGCTTCAAGAGCGTGCTGACCGAGTACCAGAAGGCGCCCCAGGTCACGCGCGACCGCCTCTACATCGACGCGATGCAGCAGGTCTACACCAACGTCAGCAAGGTGATGGTGGACAGCAAGAGCGGCTCCAACCTGCTCTACCTGCCGCTGGACAAGCTGCTGCAGCAAGGCAGCAGCGGCACCGTGACCGTGTCGGCACCGCAGCCGACCACCGTGCCCGAGCCGCAGACGCTGCCCAGTGCCAACGACCTGCGCAGCCGTGACAACCAGCGCAGCCGCGACGGCCGCTGATCGAGGACCATCCGAATGAACCGTATTGCCGCCATCGTCGCCGGCGCCATCGTCGTCCTGATGCTGCTGTCGTCGATGCTCTTCATCGTCGACCAGCGCCAGTTCGCCGTCATCTATGCGCTCGGCGAGATCAAGGAAGTCGTTACCGAGCCGGGCCTGAAGTTCAAGCTGCCGCCGCCGCTGCAAAACGTCGTGCTGCTGGACCGCCGCGTGCAGACGCTTGACAGCACCGAGTCGCGGCCCGTCTTCACGGCTGAAAAGAAGAGCCTGGTCATCGACTGGCTCATCAAGTGGCGCGTCGCCGAGCCGCGCCAGTTCATTCGCAACAGCGGCGCTGACATGCGCAACGTCGAGAACCGCCTGGTGCCCGTCGTGCAGGCCGCCTTCAACGATGAAGTGACCAAGCGCACCGTCATCGCCGTGCTGGCCACCGAGCGCGAGAAGATCATGCAGGACGTGCGCAAACGCCTGGCCGACGAGGCCAAGCAGTTCGGCATCGAGGTCGTTGACGTGCGCATCAAGCGTGTGGACTTCGCGGCCAGCATCACCGAGTCGGTCTACCGCCGCATGGATTCGGAACGCAAGCGCGTGGCCGCCGAGGCCAGGTCCACCGGCTCCGCCGAGGGCGAGCAGATCAAGGCCGATGCCGATCGCCAGCGCGAAATCATCGTTGCCGAGGCCTTCCGCGACGCCCAGCTCATCAAGGGCGAGGGCGACGCCAAGGCCTCTGCCCTGTACGCCGAGGCCTTTGGCCGTGATCCCCAGTTCGCCCAGTTCTACCGCTCGCTGGAGGCTTACCGCGCCAGCTTCAGCAGGAAGAGCGACGTGATGGTGGTCGATCCATCCAGCGACTTCTTCAAGGCCATGCGGGGCTCCGGCGCCGCGGCCGCCGCCGCACCGGCGCGCAAGTGAACGAACTCCTCACCGCGCTCGCGCTGGTGATGGTCATCGAGGGGCTGATGCCCCTGCTCAGCCCGGCGCGCTGGCGCGAGGTCTTCAGCCGCATCCTGGCGATGAGCGATGGGCAGATTCGTTTCATTGGCCTGGCCAGCATCCTGATGGGTGTGTTCGGACTGCTCTGGTTGCGCTGATCTGAAGGCTGGGCCCGGGAGGCACCGGTAGAATGCCGTTTTTAACCGCCTGCCTTCGCCCATGTCCTCTGCTTGGCTGCTGCCCGAGCACATCGCCGATGTCCTGCCTTCGCAGGCGCGCCACATCGAAGAGCTGCGTAGAGAACTGCTCGACATGGCCCGCAGCTACGGCTGCGAGC
>NZ_JBFULE010000369.1:0-5204 GCF_056400485.1 Roseateles sp. P5_B10 | reverse complement strand
GGCCCAGGAGGCGGGCTCCAATGTCGAGAAGTGCCCCAAGAAGCTCGGCGTGCTGGCCGTGGCCGAGCCGCAGCACGGCTGGAACCACCTGTCGCACTATGGCCTGGGCTCGCCCGCATCGCTGCTGCGCATGATGGTGCAGCAGTCGGGCTGCTTTGACGTCGTCGAGCGCGGCGTGGCCATGCAGAACCTGCAGCAGGAGCGCAACCTCGCCGCCGCCGGCGAGATGCGCCAGGAATCCAATGTCGGCAAGGGCCAGATGCAGGCGGCCGACTTCGTCATGACGCCCAATGTGCTGGTGGCTGCCAGCAACACCGGCGGTGTCGGCGGCGCCATTGGTGGCCTGCTGGGCAACCGGCTGGGTGGCATCGGCGCCATCGCCGGCGGGTTGAAATTCAAGGAGGCCAGCACCAGCCTGCTGATCGCCGACGTGCGCTCCAGCATCCAGGTCGCTGCCGCTGAAGGCAAGGCCACCAAGACCGACTTCTCCATCGGCGGCTGGGGCTACGGCGGCGGCGCGCTGGGCGCCGCGGGCGGCTACACCAGCACGCCCGAAGGCAAGCTCATCGCTGCCAGCCTGCTCGACAACTACAACAAGATCGTGCTGGGCATCCGCGACCAGCAGAGCCTGATCCGCACCGGCAGCGCCGCCGGCGACGCGAATGCGGGCGCCTCCACGCAGGCTGGCGCGCCCGTTCCCGCGGGCCAGATGCTCGTGGCCAAGATCTCCAACGTGAAGGCCTACGCCGCCCCGTCGCGCGACAGCAAGGTCGTTGCCACGCTGAACCGCAGCGATGAACTCGTTGCCACCGGCGAGGTCAAGGACGGCTTCGTCAAGGTCGACGCCGCCAACTTCAGCGGTTGGGTGCAGCGCACCCTCGTGTCGCCGAGCGGTCGTTGATGAGGGTTGCTCTCGTCACTGGGGCTGGCTCCGGCATCGGCCGGGCCGTGGCCCGCGCACTGGCGGCTGAAGGCTGGACGCTGGCGCTGATGGGCCGCCGCGAGGCGGCCCTGCGCGAGACCCTGCCGGATGCGCTGGCCCTGCAGACCGATGTCTGTGTCGAGGCCCAGGTCGACGCCGCCTTCGCGACGCTGCGCGAGCGCTTCGGCCGGCTGGACCTGCTGTTCAACAACGCCGGCATCTCCGCGCCGGCCGTGCCCATCGATGAGCTGACGGTGGCGCAATGGCGCGCAGTCGTCGACACCAACCTGACCGGCAGCTTCCTCTGCGCCCGCGCAGCCTTCGCGCTGATGAAGGCGCAATCGCCGCGCGGCGGCCGCATCATCAACAACGGTTCCATCTCGGCCCACGCGCCGCGGCCGTTCTCGGCACCCTACACCTCCACCAAACACGCCATCACCGGCCTGACCAAGTCCCTGAGCCTGGACGGCCGCGCCTTCGACATTGCGGCGGGCCAGATCGACATCGGCAATGCCGCGACCGAGATGACCGAGAAGATGACGCGTGGCGTGCCCCAGGCCAACGGCACCATGGCGGTGGAGCCGCGCATGGACGTCGAGGACGTGGCCCGCGCCGTCGTCTACATGGCCGGCCTGCCGCTGTCGGCCAATGTGCAGACGATGACGGTGATGGCGACGAGCATGCCGTTTGTCGGGCGGGGCTGAGGGGTGACGATCGTCACGGCCCCAGCGGGCGCTCAGCGTTCAGAATAGGGGTCATGTCGCTGTTCCGTTTGCTGCTTCGCCTGCTGATGCTCGTCGTCGGCGCCTTTATCGGCCTGGGCCTCTTCCTGATCGCCGTGCTGGCCTTCCTGGCCTTCCTGCTCGTCAGCTTGCTGACCGGCCGCAAGCCGAATCTGCAGTTCCGTGTCAACAAGAACCCGTGGGCGCAGCGCCGCCAGCCGGCGGGAGAAGTGGTGGACGTCGAAGCGCGTGAAGTGCACGACGCCGCGCCACTATCGTTGCGCTCACCCGACCAGCGCTGAGCTATTTCAGTTCCACGGGTCCGTACCAGGTGCGGGCCGACGCGCGGCTGTTGTCGCTGTCCGTCATGACGGCCATCGAGGTCAACGGGCCTGGCGCCTCGCCAAAGGCCAGGCGGAAGTCGGCGGCCAGGTCGCGCCGGTGTTCGCGCCAGCGGCGCAGTTCCGCGGGGCCGGAGTCGACGACGATCTTGCGGATGCGGTCGCTGCGTGGGTTGATGACGACGGTGCCGACCGGCAGCTTGCTGTCCCAGACATACATCAGCGTCGCATAGGGCGGCAGCTCGCCGGTCAGGGCCTGCGCGAGTTCGAACTTCATGCGCGTGCGCAGCGGCAGTTTGTCGATGTCGCCGGCGAAGCCGAAGATGACGCGGGCGACGGCGTCCTCATGGTCGATGTCCGAGACATTGGCACCCGGGATCAGGCCCTGCACCCACCATGAGAAATTGACCTCGCCGACGCTGATCTTTGCCGGCTCCAGCCGCTTGCGCCAGATGCTGGCCGAGCGATCCGAAGCAGCTTCCAGCGCGGGGCGGCCGTCCTTCTCCGTCCAGTTGTACTGGGTAAGCTTCTTGCCGGGCAGGGCCAGCGGCTGCCAGCCTTCGGCGGCTGGAGGCGGGGCGACGGTCGTGGCGCAGCCGGCCAGCAAGGCCAGGGCGCTGAAGGCGAGTGCGCCGCGCATCACCAGGTCTTGCGCTGCAGCTCTTCGAGGATCTCGCCGTAGATGCGATAGCGGCTGGCGCTGATCAGCCCCGCTTGAACCGCCGCGCGCACGCCGCAGTCGGGCTCGTGGATGTGGCTGCAATTGGCGAAGCGGCAGTTGGCGTGCTCGCGCAGGTCGGGCATGTAGCGCCACAGCTCGGCGGCGTCGATCTGGCGCAGGCCGAATTCCTGGAAGCCGGGCGAGTCGATCAGCGMCGTCGTGCGTGTCTCGTCGGTCCAGTACCACTGCGTCGTCGTCGTCGTGTGGCGGCCGGAGTTCAGCGCCTGCGAGATCTCGCCGATCTGGGCCTTGGCGTCTTTCACGAGCAGGTTGATCAGCGTGCTCTTGCCCGTGCCACTGGGGCCGAGGACGAAGGTGCGTTGGCCGGCCAGCCAGGGGTCCAGCGTCGTGCGGGAGCCCTCGGGGTCGGCCTTCAGCGCGACCTCGAACATCTTCAGGCCCATGGCGCGATAAGGTGCCAGGCGCTCGCGAGCCGAATCGGTGCCCGGCAGGTCGGTCTTGTTCAGCGCGATGGCCATGCTGATGCCGGCGGACTCGGCGGCGATCAGGGAGCGCGTGAGCTGGCTCTCACTGAACACCGGCTCGACAGCGACGAGGACAAGCAGCTGGTCCAGGTTGGCTGCGAAGCTCTTGGTCTTCCACTCGTCCTGGCGGAACAGCAGATTGCGCCGAGGCTCGACGGCTTCGATGACTCCCTCATCGCCGGAATCGGCGAAGCGCACCTGGTCACCAACGACAGCCTCGCTCTTCTTGCCGCGCGGGTGGCAGACGAAGCGCTTGCCCTCCGAGTCCTCGACGATGTAGTGGCGGCCATGGCCGCGCACGACAAGTCCCAGGTCCAGCGCCTGGAATTTACTCATGTACCGGTCGCTTCGGGCAAGGCGCTCACTTGTGCCGCACAGATCGCGTCATTCAAGGTCAGCCCGCCGCGCGAATGCGTCGTGAAGCTGACCGTGCAGGCGTCGTAGCCGACCAGCATCTCGGGGTGATGGTCCTGCGCGTGGGCGATCTCGGCGACCGCGTCGACGAAGGCCATGGTCTGGTAGAAGTTCGCGAAGCCGAAGCGGCGCCCGATCACTTTGTGTTCGGCGTCCGGCAGCCAGCCGGGCAGGGCGGCCAGCACGCGGGTTCGCGTGTCGGCGTCCATCAAGGGCGCCTTGGGGTCACATTGGGCGAGCAGGAGGTCGTTCATGCGGCGAGGGCTGCAAGACGTTCGGCAGCAGGTGGGTGGGAGTAGTAGAAGCGCGCGTAGACCGGGTCGGGTGTCAGCGTGCCGGCATTGTCCTCGTGCAGCTTCAGCAGCGCCGAGGACAGGTCGGCGCCGCTGGCCTGGGCGCGGGCATAGGCGTCGGCCTGGAACTCGTCGCGGCKCGAGAAGTGGCTCGCCAGCGGCGTCACGAAGAAGCCGAACACCGGGCCGGCGAGCAGGAAGAGGATCAGCGCCAGCGCGTCATTGGGTGCGTCGAGATTCGGCGTTGCACCCAGGCCCAGGTAAAAGGCCGGCTGTTGCGCCAGCCAGCCGAGCAGCGCAAAGCCGGCGAGGCTCATGGCGAACATCAACACGATGCGCTTGGTGATGTGCTTGTGCTTGAAGTGGCCCAACTCGTGGGCCAGCACGGCCTCCACCTCGCTGCCGTTGAGCTTGGTCAGCAGCGTGTCGAAGAAGACCACGCGCTTGGCCGGGCCGAAGCCGCTGAAATAGGCATTGCCATGCGCCGAGCGTCGGCTGCCGTCCATGACGAACAGGCCCTTGGCTGCAAAGCCGCAACGCGCCATCAGCTTCTCGACGCGGTCCTTCAGCGCCAAATCGGTCAGCGGCTCGAACTTGTTGAACAGCGGCGCAATGACGGTCGGGTAGATGACCATGATCAGCAGGTTGAAGCCCATCCACGCGCCCCAGGCCCATAGCCACCAGAGCGGGCCGGCCGCGCCCATCAGCCAGAGAATGAGGGCGACGATGGGCAGGCCCATCAGCACGCCGACGGCGAGGCCCTTGGCCATGTCGGCGAAGAAGAGCTTGAGCGTCGTGCGGTTGAAGCCGAAGGCCTGCTCGATGCGGAAGGTGGACCACAGCTCCCAGGGCAGGTCCAGCAGTGACCCCGCCAGCACGAAGACGGCGACCAGGCCGAGCTGGTAGCCCATGCCTTGCCAAGCTTCGGGCAGCATGTGGCTGGCTTCCAGCGCCCAGCTGTTCAGAGCGTTCAGGCCGCCCAGCAACGTCCAACCGAGCAGCACGGCCGCATTGAAGGCCAGGGCCAGCAGGCCGAAGCGGGACCGGGCGACCGTGTAGTCCGCCGCCTTCTGATGAGCCACCAGCGTCACGTTGCCGGCAAAGGCTGCCGGGACCTGGCCGCGATGGGCGGCGACATGGCGGATCTGGCGAGAGGACAGCCAGAACTTGACGAGGGTCGAGGCGGCGAGCGCGGCCGCAAAAGCAAGGGACAACAGCAGGGGAGACATAAGCCTCAAGTTTAGGCTGCGAGAATTCCTCATCTTCAGAGTGAGCCCAGCATGTCCGACACCCTTGCCCTCAGCGA
>NZ_JBFULE010000368.1:0-5204 GCF_056400485.1 Roseateles sp. P5_B10 | reverse complement strand
TCTCGCAGGCCGCTCGCGTCGCGGCGCCGGCCGTCGTCAGCATCACGGCCAGCAAGGCGCCGTCGCGCGCGGGCCGGGCGCATGAACAGCTGTTCGGCTTCCCGTTCGGGCTGCGCCAGCCCCGCGGCAGTCCCCAGCTTGGCCTGGGCTCGGGCGTCATCATCTCGGCCGACGGCGTGCTGCTGACCAACAACCATGTCGTCGAGGGCGCCTCCGACATCGAGGTCATGCTCAGCGACGGCCGCCAGGCCCAGGCCAAGCTCATCGGCACCGATCCCGAGACCGATGTGGCCGTGCTGAAGATCAGCCTGCCYGATCTGCCGGTCATCGCGATGGGCGATGCGGCCAGTCTGGCGGTCGGTGACGTCGTGCTGGCCATCGGCAACCCCTTCAATGTCGGCCAGACGGTGACGTCGGGCATCGTGTCGGCGCTGGGCCGCAATCAGCTGGGCATCAACACCTTCGAGAACTTCATCCAGACCGATGCCGCCATCAACCCCGGCAACTCGGGCGGCGCGCTGGTGGACGCCGATGGCCGGCTGGTGGGCATCAACACGGCGATCTTCTCGCGCAGCGGCGGGTCCCTGGGCATTGGCTTCGCCATCCCGGTCGACGTGGCCCGCCAGGTGGCGGCCTCGCTGCTGCAGGACGGCGTCGTCGCGCGCGGCTGGATCGGCGTGCAGACGCGCGAGCTGACGCCCGAGCTGGCCGAGGCGCTGAAGCTGGGCGACGCCAAGGGCGTGCTGATCGGCGGCGTCGTCAACGACGCGCCGGCGGCCAAGGCTGGCATCAAGCCGGGCGACGTGCTGACCCGCATCGGCGAGCATGCCGTCACGACGCCGGCCGAACTGCTGGCCAGCGTGGCGGCCCTCAAGCCCAGCAGTCAGGTCGAGGTGGGCGTGCAGCGCGCCGGCAAGGCCATGCACTTCCAGCTCGCCGTGGCTCAGCGGCCCAAGCCGCAGCGCGATCAGGACGACTGATCGGGGGTGGTCTGCTCGGCCTCGTCGGGCGCCTTGGTATGGCGCACGAAGTAGGTGGACGCAAACAGCCCCACCTCATAGAGCAGGCACATCGGGATCGCCAGTGCGAGCTGTGAAACGATGTCGGGCGGCGTGATGACGGCCGCAACGATGAAGGCCACGACGATGAAGTAGCCGCGCCATTCGCGCAGCTTCTCCACCGACACGATGCCCATGCGCACCAGCACGACAACGACGATGGGCACCTCGAAGGCCGCACCGAAGGCGATGAACATGTTCATCACGAAGCCGAGATAAGCCTCGATGTCCGGCGCCGCCGTGATGCTCTTGGGCGCAAAGCTCTGGATGAAGGCGAAGACCTTCTTGAAGACGAAGAAGTAGCAGAAGGCCACGCCGCCGAAGAACAGCAGCGTGCTCGACACGACCAGCGGCATCACCAGGCGCTTCTCGTGCGAGTACAGGCCCGGGGCGACGAAAGCCCAGGCCTGGTAGAGCACGATGGGCAAAGCCAGCATGAAGGCCGCCAGCATGGTGATCTTGATCGGCACGAAGAAGGGCGCGATGACGTTGGTCGCGATCATCTTGGTGCCTTCGGGCAGGTTGGCCACGAGCGGCGCCGCCAGCCAGTCGTAAAGCTGGCTCGGCCCGGGGTAGAGGCACAGCACGCCGAAGCAGACCGCGATGGCGATGACGGCGCGCAGCAGCCGGTCGCGCAGCTCCATCAGGTGGGTGACGAAGGGCTGTTCGGTACCGGCCAGTTCGTCGTGGTCGGGGTTCTGGAAGGAGCTCATCGGTTCAGGCCTGGTGGGCGGAATCGCGCCACGCGGGCAGCTCCCGATTGGGTATGACGCTTCACACCGGCCTTCTGCTTGAACCACATCGGCGTCGACCCGCGCTTGAGGCGCCAGTTTTTCTTGGGGTGGCGGTACTCGGGCGGCGGTGGCGCGATCGTCGTGCCGGCTTCGTAGGACGAATCGCTGGTCACGTCCTGCCAGGTCTGATTCATCGCCTGCGTCGCGGTGTCCACCTCCTGGCGCACGCTCTGCTCGACGTCCTGGACCGCCGTCTGGAACTGGGTCTTCATCTTCTGAAGCTCCTCCAGTTCGATGGAGCGGTTGACCTCGGCCTTCACGTCCGCCACATAGCGCTGTGCCTTGCCCAGCAAGGTGCCCACCGTGCGAGCCACGCGCGGCAGCTTCTCGGGGCCGATGACGATCAAGGCCACCGCGCCGATCAGCGCGATCTTGTCGAAGCCGAAGTCAAGCACTTAGGACTTGGTCTTCGCGTCGACGTCGACCGTGTTCGGGTCATTGACCTTGCGGGCGGTGACCTGTTGGGGCGCAGCGGCTTGCTCTTCGGAAGTCGTGCCGTCCTTCACCCCGTCCTTGAACCCCTTGACGGCTGCGCCGAGGTCGGAACCGACATTGCGCAGCTTCTTGGTGCCGAAGATGGCGATGACGACGACGAGGACGATCAGCCAGTGCCAAATACTGAATGAACCCATGATGTTGACTCCTTGTGGACTGGCTCAAATTCTAGGTGAGGGATGACCCTAGCATCCTGGGTCATTTCGAGGCCGATCGCGTTCCGGTGCGATCGTGCTCAGCCCTTAGGTTTGGTCACAACTCAGCCTTTCAACCACGGCCGAGGCCCGCCCATCACATGCAGATGCAGGTGCAACACCTCCTGACCGCCGTCCGGACCCGTGTTGATGACGTGGCGGAAGCCGTTGGTGACACCCAGTTCCTTCATCAGCCGCGGGCCCAGGGCCGTCATCTTGCCCAGCAGCGCGGCCTCGGCCTCGGACACGTCCGCCATGGAGGCGATGTGGCGCTTGGGGATGATGAGAACGTGGACGGGTGCCCAGGGATGGATGTCATGGAAGGCCAGAACGTCCTCGTCCTCATAGGCCTTCTTGCTCGGGATCTGGCCGGCGACGATCTTGCAGAACAGGCAGTTGGGATCGTGAGTCATCTTTTACTCGCTTCAGACCGGCATGGGTTTGCCGTCGTTCCAGTTCAAGAAGCCCTTGACGAGGCGATAGAGGAACCAGATGCCGTCAACGGCCAGGATCACGAAGCCCACGCCCAGCAGCAAGGTGGCAAAGCCCAGGATGCCCCATACCAGGCTCCACCAGAAGGTACGGATCTGCCAGGTGAAATGGCTGGCGTAGACGGTGCCCGCAGTGTCCTCGCGCTTGATGTAGTTGATGATGATGGCCACGATGCCGGTAAAGCCGGTGAAGGCACTCAGGGCATAGAGGACATAGACCACCATCGTCAGCTGCTTGAGGCTGGCCAGCTTCTCGGCAGGCGCGCCGACATCCAGCGCCGCGGGGCTCGGATCGTTGTTCATGGGGCTTCTTTCGGCAGCTTGTTGCGGGACGCAAATTCTTCCAGGCCAGACAAGCCCTCGCGACGCGCAAGTTCCCGGAGCACGTCCTCGGGCTTCAGCCCGAAGTGGGCCAACGCCACCATGCTGTGAAACCACAGGTCGGCCACTTCATAGACGACCTTCTGGGCGTCGCCATCCTTGGCGGCCATGACGGTCTCGGTGGCTTCCTCGCCGACCTTTTTCAGGATGGCGTCCAGGCCCTTGTCGAAGAGCTTGGCGACGTAGCTGGTGCCGGGGTCAGCACCCTTGCGGGACTCGATGACCGCGCCGACGCGGCAGAGGATGTCGTCACTCATAGATCTTGCTCGGATCCTTCAGAACGGGTTCGGTGGCACTCCAGACGCCGTTCTCCAGCTTCTGGAAAAAGCAGCTGTGGCGGCCGGTGTGACAGGCAATGCCGGGCTCATGGCCAAGTTGGGTGATGGTCAGCAGCACGACGTCGTTGTCGCAGTCCATGCGAATGGCATGCACCTGCTGGAAATGACCGCTCTCCTCGCCCTTGTGCCAGAGCTTGCCGCGCGAGCGGCTCCAGTAGACGGCCTGGCCGCGCTCGGCCGTCAGGGCCAGGGCCTCGCGGTTCATCCACGCGAACATCAGCACGTCGCCCGTGCCCTGCTCCTGGGCGATGACAGGCACCAGGCCCTTGTCGTCCCATTTGATTTCGTCCAGCCAGTTCATTGCCCGCCCGGCCGCCCGAAGGGCAATGGCGCCCCCTCGGGGGACAGAGAACGAAGTAAACGTGGGGGCTGCGTTTCCATGGTTTCAGTCTAGGTGAGTGGGGCCGACGTGGTTGCGTTCTGCCGCGAACCAGTTCAGGACCGGGATGGTGCCCGGCAGCACAGGCTTGACCTGCACCGGCAGGCTGGCCCAGGCCATCTGCTGGTTCTCCAGCATCTGGAAATCGCCGGTCCACTCGAAGACCTTGCAGAAGTTCAAGCGCACCAACGCATGCGGGTAGTCGAAGATTTCCGTCTTCCAGGGATGCGCGGCGCCGATCTCGATGCCAATCTCCTCGCGCAGCTCACGCGCCAGCGCCTGCTCGATGCTTTCGCCCGGCTCGACCTTGCCGCCCGGGAATTCCCAGTAGCCGGCGTAGACCTTGCCCTCAGGCCGCGAAGTCAGCAGGAACTGGCCGTCAGGCGCGACGAGTACGCCAACCGCCACTTCAGTGATGGGACGTTCGGTCATTCGGCGCGCCCCGCCATGTCACGCGCGAACTGGTAAGCCACACGGCCCGAGCGCGAGCCGCGCTCCAGCGCCCAGATCAGCGCCGGCTGGCGTGCCCCTTCAATGGCGGCGTCGTCCACGCCAAAGTGGCGCAACCACTGCGCCACGATGGCCAGGTATTCGTTCTGGCTGAAGGGGTAGAAGCTGATCCACAGCCCGAAGCGCTCGGACAGCGAAATCTTCTCCTCCACGGCCTCGCCGGGATGGATTTCGCCATGCTCGCCATGGGTGCCCGCAAGGTTGTCGACCATCTTCTCGGGCAGCAGGTGGCGGCGGTTGCTGGTGGCGTAGATCAGCACGTTGTCGGTGGCGGCAGCAACGGAGCCGTCAAGCACGCTCTTCAGCGCCTTGTAGCTGGCCTCGCCTTCGTCGAAGCTCAAGTCATCGCAGAAAACCACGAAGCGCTCCGGGCGGGCCGCAACCTGTTCGACCAGGTCCGGCAGGTCCACCAAGTCGGCCTTGTCGACTTCGATGAGGCGCAGGCCCTGGCTCGAAAACTCGTTGAGCACGGCCTTGATCAGCGAACTCTTGCCCGTGCCCTTGGCGCCCGTCAGGAGCACGTTGTTGGCCGGCTTGCCGGCGACGAACTGGGCGGTATTGCGC
>NZ_JBFULE010000367.1:0-5222 GCF_056400485.1 Roseateles sp. P5_B10 | reverse complement strand
AGCGTGATCGCATCGAGGTCTACCGCGCGCTGACCGTCGACCCCAAGGAAGCGCGGCGTCTGCGCTACGCCAAGCGTGGCGAGCGCATCGTGTCGCGACATCGGCCCAAACACGCGGGCTGAGCCGACGGCTAGACGCGTTGGCTCAGCGGGTCACTTGCACTCGCTGGTGATGGTGTCGCGCGCGCGGCTGACCTCGGCGGAGATCTGGGCCTCGTCCATGAAGACGCGCTCGCCCTTCTCGTTGGTGCGGGTCAGGCGCGTGCCGCTCTGCAAATCGCGCAGATTGGCCTGGGCGCGGGCGCAGTTCTCGCGGCGCTGCGCGGCGACGCGGCGTTCCTCTTCCTTCTGCTTGGCGGTCTCGCCATCCTGGTCCTTCTTCTGGCGTGCAGCGGCCTCCTGCTCGGCCTTGGTCGGCGCGCTGGCGGGCGGTCTGGGCGCGGAAGCAGCGCTGGCCTGAGTGCTGGGCGGCGCRACGACGATGGTCGGCTTCGCCACATAGGGGCGAAGCAGGATGTCCTTGTCCGGTGTGCCGGGCGGCGGCGGCATGTCGCTGTACTGCACATTGCCCTTGGCATCGCGCCACTTCCACTGGGCCTGAGCGGCGCCGGCTGCAGCGAGGCAGAGCAGGACGAGAAGAGCTTGGCGAAAGGCTTTGCGAGGCATGCGGCCAGTTTAGGGCCTGTTGGCGCAGAGGCAACGGCCCCTGCGTGACCCTCCGTATAATGCCGCTTTGCGTCTGGAGCTTTCCTCATGCGCCTTCTCGGCAAAGCGCTCACCTTCGACGATGTTCTGTTGGTGCCAGCGTTCTCCCAGGTGTTGCCCCGTGACACCAGCCTTGCGACCCGCCTGTCGCGCAACATTCCCCTGAACCTGCCGCTGGTGTCCGCCGCCATGGACACCGTGACCGAAGCTCGCCTGGCGATCGCGATCGCGCAGGAGGGGGGCATCGGCATCGTGCACAAGAACCTCAGCGCCGAATCCCAGGCGCGCGAAGTCGCCCGGGTCAAGCGCTATGAGAGTGGCGTCGTTCGCGAGCCTCTCACCATCGGCCCGAACGCCACGGTCCGCGAGGCGATGGAGCTGACCCGCCAGCACGGCTTCTCGGGTTTCCCGGTCGTCGAGGGCAAGCGCGTCATCGGCATCGTCACCGGCCGCGACCTGCGCTTCGAGACCCGCATGGACGCCCGCGTCAGCGAGATCATGACGCCGGCCGAGAAGCTCATCACCGTCAAGGACGGCGCGTCCACCGACGAGGCCAAGGCGCTGATGCACAAGCACAAGCTGGAGCGCGTCGTTGTCGTCAACGACGCCTTCGAGCTGCGCGGCCTGATGACCACCAAGGACATCACCAAGCAGACCAGCTTTCCCAACGCCGCGCGCGATGCCCAGGGCAAGCTGCGCGTCGGCGCGGCAGTCGGCTTCGGCGACGACACCGAGCAACGCGTCGAACTGCTGGTGCGTGCCGGCGTCGATGCCCTCATCGTCGACACGGCCCACGGYCACAGTGCCGGCGTGCTGGAGCGGGTGCGCTGGGTCAAGAGCAACTATCCGAACGTCGACGTCATCGGCGGCAACATCGCAACCGGCGCCGCAGCGCTGGCGCTGGTGGAAGCCGGCGCCGACGGCGTCAAGGTCGGTATCGGCCCCGGCTCCATCTGCACGACCCGCATCGTTGCGGGTGTCGGCGTGCCGCAGATCACCGCCATCGACAACGTCGTCACGGCGCTCAAGGGCACCGGCGTGCCCGTCATCGCCGACGGCGGCGTGCGCTACTCCGGCGACCTGGCCAAGGCCATCGCTGCGGGCGCCGACTGCGTGATGATGGGCGGTGCCTTCGCCGGCACCGAGGAGGCGCCCGGCGAGGTCATCCTCTACCAGGGCCGCACCTTCAAGAGCTACCGCGGCATGGGCTCGATGGGCGCGATGGCCAAGGGCAGTGCGGATCGCTACTTTCAGGACACCTCGGCCAACAACCCGAACACGTCCAAGCTCGTGCCGGAAGGCATCGAAGGCCAGGTACCCTACAAGGGCTCGGTCGTGCAGGTCATCTTCCAGATGGCCGGTGGCCTGAAGGCGTCGATGCACTACTGCGGCTGCGGCTCCATCGCTGACATGCAGGACAAGGCCGAGTTCGTCGAGATCACGACGGCGGGCATGCGCGAGAGCCATGTCCACGACGTGCAGATCACGAAGGAAGCACCGAACTACCGCAGCGAGTGACTGTGGCCCCCGGTTTGACCGTTGACGGTCAAACCGCCCCCCGCGGGGGCGCAAATCGTTCTAGGGGCGGCCCGTCGAACGCTTTGCTGCTGCCGACCGAGACAACGGGGCGAACGAGAGTCGCCCCGTTGCGCTTTTCAGGAAGACGATGAGTTCCTCCACGCAACGCACCCCGGCCATGGGTTTCATCATGGCCGCGGTGCTGATCGACATGATCTCCATCGGGCTGATGGTGCCGGTGCTGCCGCATATCGTCGGCACCTTCACCCACAGCAACGACGAGCAGACCTCGGCCTTCCTGATGGTGACCATGGCCTTCGGCGTGGCCAACTTCATCGGCTCACCCGTGCTTGGCTCGCTGTCGGACCGCTTCGGCCGCCGGCCGGTGCTGCTGATCGGCTTTGCGGGCCTGGCGCTGAGCTTTTTCGTGACCGCCGTGGCCACGGCGCTGTGGATGCTCGTTGCCGTGCGCCTGTTCTCGGGCGCCATGCAGGCCAATATCGCCATCGCCAATGCCTATGTGGCCGACATCACGCCGGCCGAAGACCGAGCGCGCCGCTTCGGCCAGCTGGGCGCGATGTTCGGCGTCGGCTTCATCCTCGGCCCGGTCATCGGTGGCTGGCTGGGCCATTACGACGTGCACTGGCCCTTCCTCGCCGCCGGCTGCATGGCCGTGGTGAACTGGTGCTACGGCTTCTTCGTGCTGCCCGAGTCCCTGCCCGTTGACAGGCGCACGGGCTTCAACTGGAAGAAGGCCAACCCGGTGTCGTCCCTGCGTGGCCTGGCGGCGCTGAAGGGCGTCGGGTCGCTGGTCGTCGTCATCGCGCTGGCGTCGCTGGCGCAGTTCATGTTGCACATGACTTGGGTGCTCTACACCAAGTTCAAGTTCGGCTGGGGGCCGCTCGAGGTGAGCTGGTCCCTGTTCGCGGTAGGCATCGTGTCGGTGCTGAGCCAGGGCGTGCTGCTCAAGCCGCTGCTGGCGCGCTTCAGCCCGCGGCGGTTGGCACTCATCGGCATGGGCTCTGCATCGCTGGCCTATCTCGGCTTCGGCCTCGCGACCGAGGGCTGGATGATGTACGCCGTCATCGCCTTCAACCTGCTCGGCGGTGTTGCGACCGCGGCGGTGCAGAGCATCATTTCCAATGCGGCGGGGCCGACCCGGCAAGGCCAGGCCATGGGTGCCGTGTCGTCGCTGAACAGCCTGATGGCCGTCATCGCGCCCGTCGTCGGCCTGACCTTGCTGGGCTGGGTGTCACACCGCCCGGCCACCGATCCGCTGATGGGCCTGCCCTTCTACACCTGCGCCGCCCTGCAGCTGATCGGCCTGATCGTCGCCTACCGCTTCTTCCACGGCCAGCGCACCGCTTTGCAAACCGCCTGAGTTCACCATGCAACACGACAAAGTCCTCATCCTCGACTTCGGCTCCCAGGTCACCCAGCTCATCGCCCGCCGCGTGCGCGAAGCGGCGGTGTATTGCGAGATCCATCCGAACGATGTGTCCGACGACTTCATCAAGTCGTTCGCACCCAAGGCCATCATCCTCAGCGGCAGCCACGCCTCCACCTACGAAGACCACGAGCTGCGCGCGCCGCAGGCCGTGTGGGACGCCGGCGTCCCGGTGCTGGGCATCTGCTACGGCATGTTCACGATGACGGTCCAGCTCGGCGGTGAGGTCGAGGCCGCCGATCACCGCGAGTTCGGCTATGCCGAGGTGCGGGCGCACGGCCACACCAAGCTGCTGGAAGGCATCCAGGACTTCGAGACGCCCGAGAAGCACGGCATGCTCAAGGTCTGGATGAGCCATGGCGACAAGGTCACCGTGATGCCGCCGGGCTTCAAGCTGATGGCCTCCACGCCCAGCTGCCCCATCGCCGGCATGGCCAATGAGGAGAAGCGCTACTACGCCGTCCAGTTCCACCCCGAGGTCACGCACACCGTGCAGGGCGACGCGCTGCTGCGCCGCTTCGTGCGCGACATCGCCGGCTGCAAGGGCGACTGGCAGATGGGCAGCTACATCGACGAGGCCGTTGCGAAGATCCGCGAGCAGGTGGGCGATGAGGAAGTCATCCTCGGTCTGTCCGGCGGTGTCGACTCGTCGGTGGCCGCCGCGTTGATCCACCGCGCCATCGGCGACCAGCTCACCTGCGTCTTCGTCGACCACGGCCTGCTGCGCCTGAACGAAGGCCAGATGGTGATGGACATGTTCGCCGGCCGTCTGCACGCCAAGGTCGTGCATGTTGACGCCAGTGCGGCTTTCCTCGGCAAGCTCGCCGGCGTGGCCGACCCCGAGAAGAAGCGCAAGATCATCGGCGCCGAGTTCGTCGAGGTCTTCCAGGCCGAGGCCAAGAAGCTGAAGAACGCCAAGTGGCTGGCGCAAGGCACCATCTACCCCGACGTCGTCGAGAGCGGTGGCACCAAGACCAAGAAGGCCACGACGATCAAGAGCCACCACAACGTCGGCGGCCTGCCCGAGACGCTGGGGCTGAAGCTGCTGGAGCCGCTGCGCGAGCTGTTCAAGGATGAGGTGCGCGCCCTGGGCGTGGCCCTGGGCCTGCCGGCCGACATGGTCTATCGCCACCCCTTCCCGGGTCCGGGCCTGGGCGTGCGCATCCTGGGCGAGGTGAAGAAGGACTTCGCCGACCTGCTGCGCCGCGCCGATGCCATCTTCATCGAGGAGCTGCGCAACACCATCGACCCGGCCACGGGCAAGAGCTGGTACGCGCTGACCAGCCAGGCCTTTGCCGTGTTCCTGCCGGTCAAGAGCGTGGGCGTGATGGGCGATGGCCGCACTTACGACTACGTCGTCGCGCTACGCGCCGTGCAGACCAGCGACTTCATGACGGCGGACTGGGCCGAGCTGCCCTACGCGCTGTTGAAAAAGACGAGCGGTCGCATCATCAACGAGGTGCGCGGTATCAACCGCGTGACCTACGACGTCAGCTCCAAGCCGCCCGCGACGATCGAGTGGGAATGATTCAAAGGCCAACGTCACCTGGCGC
>NZ_JBFULE010000366.1:0-5225 GCF_056400485.1 Roseateles sp. P5_B10 | reverse complement strand
TCAAGCGGCCGCCGTGGAACCGGCTTTGCCGGGCCACTGGCGGCGCCCCCTCGAAGGGGGCTGAGGCCGGACACAAACGGCACGCCGTTTGCGCCTGCCGAAGGGTCGGCCCCTCCGGGGTCGGCGCGGCCTGCAAGGTGCGCGAAGCGAGTAGGGGGTGGCCTCATGTGAGCGAAGTATCAACCTCGCGACGGGCCAAGGCGAGGTATTCGGCCGAGCGCATTTCCTGCAAGCGCGACACCGTGCGCGGGAATTCGTGAGCCAGCGGCCCTTCGGTGTAAAGCTGCTCCGCTGGCACTGCGGCCGAAATGATGAGTTTGACGCGGCGGTCGTAGAGCACGTCCACCAGCCAGGTGAAGCGGCGCGCCTCGCTGGCCAGGCGCACCGGCATCTCCGGCACGTCGGACAGGATGACGGTATGGAACTGACTGGCCAGCTCGAGGTAGTCGTTCTGCGAGCGCGGACCACCACAAAGCGTTGCGAAATCGAACCAGACGACACCGCCGGCACGCCGACGCGCGTAGAGGGCGCGGTGCTCGATCATCAGCTTGCGGTCCTCGTCCYGCGCTTCTGCGAGGGACTCGAAGGCCTGGGTAAGCGCCGCTTCCGTCGACTCGTTCAGCGGCGTCAGGTAGAGGTTCATGTCCTCCAGGGTGCGGCGCCGGTAGTCGGTGCCGGCATCGACATTGATGACCTCGAGGTTGGCCTTCAGCAGCTCGATGGCTGGCAGGATGCGATCGCGGTGCAGGCCGTTGGGATAGAGCCCGTCGG
Organism: Roseateles sp. P5_B10; assembly: GCF_056400485.1. Taxonomy (NCBI): domain Bacteria; kingdom Pseudomonadati; phylum Pseudomonadota; class Betaproteobacteria; order Burkholderiales; family Sphaerotilaceae; genus Roseateles; species Roseateles sp. P5_B10. The sequence goes on along the minus strand of NZ_JBFULE010000366.1, from coordinate 4,454 downwards.
GGTGGAAGTTGGACGTCGTGATGATGGACACGCGGTTGCGGAACAGGGCGTCCAGCAGGCGGTGCAGGATCATCGCGTCGGTCACGTCGGCGACGTGGAACTCGTCGAAGCAGATCAGGCGGAAACGCCGCGCGATGCGCTTGCCGAGTTCCTCCAGCGGGTCGGCAATGCCCTTGAGTTCCTGCAGCTCGCGGTGCACCTCGCGCATGAACTCGTGGAAGTGCAGTCGCGTCTTGCGCTGCAGCGGCACGGCCTGGAAGAAGCAGTCCATCAGGAAGCTCTTGCCTYGGCCTACGCCGCCGTACATGTAAACGCCGCGCGGGATGGGCGGGCGCACCAGCAGCTTGGTCACGGCATTGGCGCGCCGCGCCTTGTAGCTGGCCCATTCGTCCTGGCAGCGCTGCAGGGCCTCGATGGCACGCAGCTGCGCAGCGTCGGCCGTGAAGCCGCGCTCGGTGAGGGTCTGCTGGTAAAGCTCAGTGACTGAGGTCATCGCAAAAAAAGGGGCGACTGTCTGGCCGCCCCTTTCRATTCGCTACGTGCGATCAGAAGTTCAGCGTGCGCTTGTCGACGGCCAGGGCCGCTTCCTTCGTCGCTTCGCTCAAGGACGGATGCGCGTGGCAGATGCGTGCGATGTCCTCGGCCGAGGCCTTGAACTCCATCGCCACCACCGCCTCGGAGACCAGCTCCGACGCGAACGGGCCAATGATGTGCACGCCCAGGATCTCGTCGGTCTTGGCGTCGGCCAGGAACTTGACGAAGCCGGTCGTGTCACCCAGCGCACGGGCGCGGCCGTTGGCCAGGAAGGGGAACTGGCCGGCCTTGTAGGCGACGCCTTCGGCCTTGAGCTGCTGCTCGGTCTTGCCGACCCAGGCGATCTCGGGGCTGGTGTAGATGACCCAGGGCACGGTGTTGAAGTTCACGTGCCCATGCTGGCCAGCCATGCGCTCGGCCACGGCCACGCCCTCTTCTTCGGCCTTGTGCGCGAGCATGGGGCCGCGCACGACGTCGCCGATGGCCCAGACGCCCGGCAGGCTGGTCTTGCAGTCGTCATCCACGACGATGGCGCCGCGCTCGTCCAGCTTCAGGCCGACCACATCAGCACCCAGGCCGATGGTGTTGGGCACGCGGCCGATGGAGACGATAAGCTTGTCGACGTCCAGCGTCTTGGCCTCGCCCTTGGCGTCGGTGTAGGCGACGCTGACACCCTTCTTGCCTGACTTGACCTCGCCCACCTTCACGCCGAGCTGGATGTCCAGGCCCTGCTTCTTGAAGACCTTGGCGGCCTCCTTGGCGACGCTCTCATCCACCGCGCCCAGGAAGGCCGGCAGGCCTTCCAGTACGGTCACTTCAGCGCCCAGGCGGCGCCAGACCGAACCCATCTCCAGGCCGATGACGCCGGCGCCGATCAGGCCCAGCTTCTTGGGGGTCGTGCCGACGCGCAGTGCGCCGTCGTTGGACAGGATGTTCTCTTCGTCGAAGGGCACGCCGGGCAGCGCACGGGCGTTGGAGCCGGTGGCGACGATGACCTGCTTGGCCGCGATGGTTTCCTCGCCAGCCTTGAGCTCATAGCCGCCATCCTTGGCGGCAACGAAGGAGCCACGACCGTGGAAGAACGTGACCTTGTTCTTCTTGAACAGGTAGACGATGCCGTCGTTGTTCTGCTTCACGACCTGGTCCTTGCGGGCCAGCATCTTGGCGACGTCCATCTTGACGTTGTCCGCCGTGATGCCGTGGTCGGCAAAGTGGTGGTTGAGCTGCTCGTAGTGCTCGCTGGACTGCAGCAGCGCCTTGGACGGGATGCAGCCGACGTTGGTACAGGTGCCGCCGAGGGCGGGGCCGCCCTTGTCGTTCTTCCACTCGTCGATGCAGGCCACGTTCATGCCCAGCTGGGCCGCGCGGATGGCCGCGATGTAACCGCCGGGGCCGCCGCCGATGACGACGACGTCGAATTGCTTGGTGCTCATGCTGATCGTTCCTTGGCTTTCTTAGATGTCGAACAGCAAGCGGGCGGGGTCTTCCAGCGCTTCTTTCATCGTCACCAGGCCCAGCACGGCCTCGCGGCCGTCGATGATGCGGTGGTCATAKGACATGGCGAGGTAGTTGATCGGGCGCACGACGACCTGGCCGTTCTCGACCACCGCGCGGTCCTTGGTCGCATGCACGCCCAGGATGGCCGATTGCGGCGGGTTGATGATGGGCGTGGACAGCATGGAGCCGAAGGTGCCGCCGTTGGAGATGGAGAAGGTGCCGCCGGTCAAGTCGTCGATGGACAGCTTGCCGTCCTTGGCCTTCTGGCCGAACTCGGCGATCTTCTTCTCGATGTCGGCGAAGCTCATCTGGTCGACATTGCGCAGCACCGGCACGACGAGGCCGCGCGGCGAGCCGACGGCGATGCCGATGTCGAAGTAGCCGTGGTAGACGATGTCATTCCCATCGACCGACGCGTTGATGATGGGGTACTTCTTCAGTGCCGCCACAGCCGCCTTGACGAAGAAGCTCATGAAGCCGAGCTTGACGCCGTGTTCCTTCTCGAACTTCTCCTGGAACTTCTTGCGCATCTCCATGACCGGGGCCATGTTGACCTCGTTGAAGGTGGTCAGGATGGCGTTGGTGGACTGCGACTGCACCAGGCGCTCGGCGATGCGGGCGCGCAGGCGGGTCATGGGCACGCGCTGCTCGGGGCGGTCACCCAGGTTCTGCTGAGCCGGCGCGGCCACGGCCGGCAGCGGTTTGGCGACAGCGGGCGAGGCGGGCACGACGAGCGGCGCGGCGACGGCAGCAGGCTTGGGCTGGGCGCCAAGGGCGTCGCMCTTGGTCACGCGGCCGTCCTTGCCGGAGCCGGCCACGTCGGTAGCTTGCAGGCCCTTCTCGGCCAGGATCTTGGCGGCGGCGGGCATGGCCACATCGCCCTTGTTGGCGGCAGCAGGAGCAGCGGCGGCCACAGGTGCGGCAGCAGCAGCGGCAGGTGCGGCTGCAGCAGCGCCGGCCTTGCCTTCGGTGTCGATCTTGGCGAGCAGTTGCTGGCTGACGACGGTGCTGCCGTCAGCCACCAGGACTTCGGCCAGCACGCCGGAGGCAGGTGCGGGCACTTCGAGCACGACCTTGTCGGTCTCGATCTCGACGAGGGTTTCGTCGATGGTGACAGCTTCGCCGGGCTTCTTCTTCCAGGTCAGCAGCGTGCCCTCGGAAACGGATTCGGAAAACTGGGGAACTTGGACGTCAACGATGGCCATGGTGGGAGGCTCCGTGTTCTTTATTCGGTGTGATGGTGCAGGCGCGAGCAAGCGCAGCGCCGATCGGGGCGCTGCGCATTGCGGTCCTTATTTGGTGAGGATGAAGCCCTTGAGCTTGGCAAACGCCTGATCCAGCAGCGCCTTCTGCTGCTCCTGGTGCAGGTGGGCATAGCCGCAGGCGGGGCTGGCGCTGGCCGGGCGGCCGGCATAGCCGAGCTTCTGGCCTTCGCTCATGTTCTCGTGCACATAGTGCTGCACGAAGAACCAGGCGCCCTGGTTCTGCGGCTCGTCCTGGCACCAGACGATGTCGGTGGCGCTCGGGTACTTCTTCAACTCGGCCGCGAAGGCCTTGTGCGGGAAGGGGTAGAGCTGCTCGACGCGCACGATGGCCACGTCGGCGGACTTCTTCTCGGCCCGCGCCTTGACCAGGTCGTAATAGACCTTGCCCGAACAGACGATGACGCGCTTGACCTTCTCGGCATTCAGCGCGGCGTCCTGTTCACCGATGATGGTCTTGAAATCGCCCTTGGTGAAATCGGCCAGCGGCGAGGTGGCATCCTTCGCGCGCAGCAGGCTCTTGGGCGTCATGATGACCAGGGGCTTGCGGAACATGCGCAGCATCTGGCGGCGCAGCACGTGGAAGATCTGCGCGGCGTTGGTGGGCTGCACGACCTGCATGTTGTTGTCCGCGGCCAGCTGCATGAAGCGCTCCAGGCGCGCCGAGCTGTGCTCCGGGCCCTGGCCTTCGTAGCCGTGCGGCAGCATCATCGTCAGGCCGTTGGAGCGGCCCCACTTCACTTCGCCGGAGGCGATGAACTGGTCGATGACGACCTGKGCGCCGTTGRCGAAGTCGCCGAACTGCGCYTCCCAGATCGTCAGCGTGTTGGGCTCGGCCGCGGCATAGCCGTACTCGAAGCCCAGCACCGCTTCTTCAGACAGGATGGAGTCGATGACGGTGAACGGTGCCTGGCCTTCGGCCACGTTCTGCAGCGGGATGTAGGTACCGGCGTCCCAGTTGGCGCGGTTCTGGTCGTGCAGCACGGCGTGGCGGTGCGTGAACGTGCCGCGGCCGCTGTCCTCGCCGGACAGGCGCACTGGGTAGCCCGAAGCCACCAGCGACGCGAAAGCCATGGACTCGCCCATGCCCCAGTCAATGTTGACTTCGCCGCGGCCCATCGTGGCGCGGTCGGCGTAGAGCTTGGCGACGAGGTTGTGGGC
>NZ_JBFULE010000365.1:0-5226 GCF_056400485.1 Roseateles sp. P5_B10 | reverse complement strand
CGCCCACTGTCATGATGGTCGTCGGCGTCAATGGCGCCGGCAAGACGACCAGCATCGGCAAGCTGACCCGCCATCTTGCCGAAGCCGACCAGAAGGTGCTGCTTGCGGCTGCCGACACCTTCCGCGCCGCGGCGCGCGAGCAGTTGGGTGTGTGGGCCGACCGCGCCAAGGTCGAGATCGTCAGCCAGGAGGGCGGCGACCCCGCTGCCGTGTCCTTCGACGCCGTCAATGCCGGACGCGCTCGTGGTGCCGATGTCGTCATCGCCGACACCGCCGGCCGCCTGCCGACGCAGCTCCACCTGATGGAAGAGCTGAAGAAGATCAAGCGCGTCATCAACAAGGCCCAGGAAGGTGCGCCTCATGAGGTGCTGCTGGYGGTGGACGGCAACACCGGCCAGAACGCGCTGAACCAGGTCAAGGCCTTTGACGAAACGCTGGGCCTCACCGGGCTCATCGTCACCAAGCTCGACGGCACCGCCAAGGGTGGCGTGCTGGCGGCAATAGCGCGCGAGCGGCCTGTGCCGGTCTATTTCATCGGCGTGGGCGAGAAGCTGGAAGACCTCGAGACCTTCAGCGCGCGCGAGTTCGCGCGGGCCTTGCTGGAGTAAGCCGCCCGAACTCGGTGCGAATCCAGGCCTCGAACGCGTCGACGGCCGGCGCGCCGACGCGGGCCGCACCACGCAGCAACCGGTAGCCATAGGCCGAAGCCAGCGGCGCGCAGTTGGCGAGCACCAGGCGGCCCTGGGCCAGGTCCTCGGCCGCGAGCGCGAACGGCACAAGGCCCACGCCCAGCCCGGCCACCGCAGCCTGCACCAGCAGCCCGCCATGGCTGTAGCTGCGTGAGAAATCGAGATGCCGCCGCGCGGCCAGCCCCTCGCGCGACAGCAGGCGCTGCCAGGCCTGCAGCCCCCCTTCCTCGTGCAGCAGCGGCTGGCGCAGCAGCTCGGCCAGTGGCGCGGGCTTGGGCGTGAGGGCAGGGCTGTAGACGACGACCTGCTGCTCGGCATACAGCGGCGGCTCCCCCATCTTGTCGAGAGCCTGGTAGCGCAGCGCGATGTCGCAGCCCCCACCGTCGAGGTCGGCGAGTTGGTCGCTGGCCTGCACGCGCACGTCGACCGCCGGATGRGTCGCGGTGAACGCATGCAGCCGCGGAACCAGGAACTTCATCGTCAGCGAATGCGTGCTGGATACACGCACGGTGTGCGGGTCCTGCGTCTCGCGCAGCGCCAGCACCTGCTCGCGCAGTTCGCCCACCATGCGCGTGACGCTCGCGGCCAGCGCGCGCCCGGCCGGCGTGATGGCGACATGGCGCGCGTGGCGCACGAACAGGGCCAGGCCCAGGGACTGCTCCAACAGCTTGATCTGCTGGCTCAACGCTGCCGGCGTCTTGTGCAGCTCGGCCGCTGCCGCGCGAAAGCCATCGTGACGGGCGGCCGCTTCGAAGTCGAGCAGGCCTGACAGGCTGGCAAAAGGCTTGGACATGGAGCGAGGGCAAGTTTTCCTGATCCTCAGGATAGCTAAATCTCGGTTTCGCTTCTCGCCCCGCAGGGGAAGACTGCTGGCCATCACTCCACGGACGAGTCATGAGTCAAGAAATCCTGGTCATCGGCGGAACCCGATTTTTCGGCATTCCTCTTGTTGAGGCACTGCTCGCTGCTGGCAACCGCGTGACGATCGCGACGCGAGGCCGCACGCCCGATCCCTTCGGCGTGCGCGTGCGCCGCGTCGCGGTGGACCGTGGCGACGCGACGGCGATGCAGGCTGCATTCAGCGATGCGCGCTTTGACGTCGTCTACGACCAGATGTGCTACGGCCCGGATGAAGCCGCACTCGCCGCACGCCTGTTCACCGGCAAGGTCGGCCGCTACCTGATGACGTCGACGCTCGAGGTCTATGACGCGCGGCATGGCCAGCTGGCGCGCGCCTATCGAGAGGAGGATCTCGACCTGGCGCGGTCCGTGGACAAGCCGCCGACGGCCTATGGCGACGGCAAGCGTCGCGCCGAGGTCCAGCTGCTGGGGGCTCGGGAGCTGCCGGTCGCGACGCTTCGGCTGGCCCACGTGCTGGGCGGCGCGGAGGATTTCACCGGCCGGCTGCGCGGCTATGTCGAGCGGGTCCTCCGTGGCGAACCGCTGCTGCATGCGGCGGTGCCGGGCGCGACCTCCTTCATCGATGTGCCTGGCGTGGTGGCGCTGTTGGTCTGGGCTGGCCGCCAGGACTTTCTCGGCCCGCTCAACGTCGCGAGCCGCGGCACGCTGACGGCGCCACAACTGCATGCGCGTATCGCGACAAGATTGGGGCGCGAGGCGCTGATGACGCCGAAAGCTGGTGCCGGTGCGAGCCCTTTCGACTACGCCGCGCTTCACGCGCTGGACACCGGTCGCGCGACGGCGCTGGGCTGGCTGTTTGATCCCCTGGACGACTGGCTGGATGCCCTCATCGACACGCACGCAGCAGCGCTGGCTGGTGAAGGGGTGGGCGCATGAACGGCGTCCAACACCTTGGCGCCTTCCTGCTGGCAGCCTTGCTCGTCATCGTCGTGCCGGGGCCGGCGACGCTCTATGTGCTGGGCCAGGTGCGCATGGCGGTGCCTCGCGCCATGCTGGCCGTTGGCGGCCTGGTGGCCGGCGATCTGTTGCTGATCATGGCGGCTGGCCTGGGGCTGGGCAGCCTCCTGCAGCAATGGCCGGCGGCGTTGGTGGCGTTGCGGACGGTCGGCGCGCTGTATGTCGCATGGCTTGGGCTGACCATGCTGCGCAGCGCTGCGGCGCCTGCCACCATGGAGGAGAAATCCAGCGGGAAGGCCAGCGGCGCTTTCGGTCCGGCCCTGCTGCTGACGCTGCTCAACCCCAAGCCCATCCTGTTCTTCGGCGCCTTCTTTCCGCTCTTCCTGACGGTTGACAACACCGACTGGCTGGGCGGCTTCATGCGCCTGGGCCTGCTGTTCGAGCTGATCAACATCGGCTGGTTCGCGCTGCTGATCGCAGGTGCGGCCCTGCTGCGCCGTCGGGCCTGCATGCCCGACGGGCCCTGGCTGAACCGCCTCGGCGGTCTGGGCTTKCTGGGCTGTGCGGCCCTGCTGATGTTCGGCTAATGCGCGTGCGGCGTATCGGCGTAGTAGCCGGATGCGCGCGGCTTGGGGAACAGCGTGTCACGCAGCCGGTCGCTGGACTCGTTCTGCCATTCCCGGTTCCACGGTGTGACCGCCAGCTCGGTGGCGCCCAGCACGCGCAACAGGCGATCCCGTTTTCTGGAATGGCGAGGCTCGTCGGCGACGGGCAGGAGAACGACGGAGCGCGCATAGCCGTGTTCGTCGCAAAGCGCGAAGTCGACGGTCAGCAAGCCCGTGCGCGACAGCCACTCGCGGTAGGAGTATTGMTTGGGCACCCGCACCAGCTTGTGCAGCGGCACATGGGCCAGCAGGAAGCCCTTGGGGTGTTCCAGTGCCAGGGCTTGCGCGATGCACTTGTGGGCATGGCGCTCCGCGCTCACCAGCACCCGCGCAGCGGTGGGCGGCCACTGCATCACGGTGTCGCTGGCGTCCTTGCGAGGCGCTCTGCCTTGCCCGGTGAGGTTGCTCAGCCAGGCGCTGACGGCGAGGGGAAGGTGGAGATTCAGCATGCGCGCGACGCTAGCGGCCGCGCCGGTTCTTGACCATGCTCCGTTGTCCCTCGACCTTGGGACCAAGTGTGTGGACTTGTGTCCCTGCTGACGACAGGCTGTCTGCGCGCGGATCGAACGAACGATCGAGAGTGCAAGCCTGCGGGTTTACATCCCCGGCAGGCCCTTCATGCCGCCCATGCGCTTCATCATCTTCATCAGGCCGCCGCCCTTCATCTTCTTCATCATCTGCTGCATCTGGTCGAACTGATTCAGCAGGCGATTGACGTCCTGGATCTGCACGCCGGCGCCGGTGGCGATGCGGCGCTTGCGGCTGGCCTTGCTCTTGCCATCCATCAAGAGGGCCGGGTGTGAGCGCTCCTTGGCGCTCATGGAACGCAGGATGCCTTCCATGCGCTTCATGTCGCGCTCGGCGCGGTCCATGTCGGCCTGGCCGGGCTGCTTGTTGCCCATCATGTTCTGCGGCAGCTTGTCCATCAGGCCGCCCAGGCCGCCCATCTTCTTCATCTGCGCGATCTGCTGCAGGAAGTCATTCAGGTCGAAGCCGCTGCCGCTCTTGAGCTTGTCGGCCATCGCCTGGGCGCTGGCCATGTCGACGTTGGCCGTGACCTGCTCGACGAGGGCCACGATGTCGCCCATGCCCAGCACGCGGCCGGCGTGGCGGTCGGCGTCGAAGACCTCCAGCCCGTCGATCTTCTCGGACACGCCGGCGAACTTGATCGGCGCACCGGTGATCTGGCGCACCGACAGCGCCGCACCACCGCGGGAGTCGCCGTCGAGCTTGGTCAGCACGACGCCGGTCAGCGGCAGGGCGTCCTTGAAGGCCTTGGCGGTGTTGATCGCATCCTGGCCTTGCATGGCATCGACGACGAACAGCGTCTCGACCGGGTTCAGCACCGCATGCAGGTCCTTGATCTCGGCCATCAGCGCTTCATCGATGGCCAGGCGGCCGGCGGTGTCCACCAGCAGCACGTCGATGTAGTGGCGCTTGGCGTAGTCCAGCGCGGCCAGCGCGATGTCACGAGGCTTTTGCTCGGGCGTGGACTCGAACCATTCGGCGCCGGCCTGCCTGGTCACCGTCTTCAACTGCTCGATGGCTGCCGGGCGGTAGACGTCGGCGGAGACCGTCAGCACCTTCTTCTTGCGCTTCTCGATCAGGTGCTTGGCGAGCTTGGCCGTCGTCGTCGTCTTGCCGGCGCCCTGCAGGCCGGCCATCAGGATGACGGCGGGCGGCTGGGCGGCGAGGTTGATGTCGGCCACGCCTTCGCCCATGGTCGCGGCGAGTTCCTTGTGCACGACCGAGACCAGCACCTGGCCGGGGTTCAGTGAGCCGACGACCTCCTGGCCCAGAGCCTTCTCCTTCACGCGGGCAATGAAGTCGCGCACCACCGGCAGGGCCACGTCGGCCTCCAGCAGGGCCATGCGCACCTCGCGGAGCATGTCCTGCACATTGCTCTCGGTGATGCGGGCCTGCCCGCGCATCGTCTTGACGAGGCGACTCAGGCGGTCGGTGAGGTTGGATGCCATGGTGGGGAGGTGGGCTAGGAGGCTGTCGGGCTTTGGGCGGGGTGCACGTTGGATCTGCAAGGGGGCTGAGGCTAGGCG
>NZ_JBFULE010000364.1:0-5228 GCF_056400485.1 Roseateles sp. P5_B10 | reverse complement strand
GCATGCAACCTGGATGGAACCCGCGCCACGCATGCTGCGGTTTTTGCGGACATGGACCGGGCGGCATCCGGCCTGCGCACGGACGGGCAGAAGAGCGACTGGTCCGAGGTGCAGCGCGGGCTGAAAGACATCTTCGACCGTAAGCGCGCCGGTACCGAGAAGGCATTCGAAGATTTCTTCCGTGCCAACGACGGTCGTTTCATGGGTGGTCTCAGCACGGATACGGAGCGCGCCCTCCTCGAGCCCGACAAGTGGCTGGTGACGACCAACGGTGTAATAGCCGTAGGGCTGGACACCAAACTGCGTGAATGGCGGCAGAACGTGACGGTGTTGCAGGGTGGCCCGAGGGAAGCTTTCGATTCAATCCAGGACGCCTTTCTCGGACTTCCCCTTGACGTGCGCGACAAGGTGAAGGGCAGCGTCAACGACTATGTGACAAAGCAGATGAACACGCTGAACACCGAAGCCGAGAAGACGCTGGCATTGCTGGACAAATGCGAGCTGATGGTGAATGCGCGCAAGATCAGCGACGACCTGGACCGTGCCAGGCTTTCTCAGGCGCTCAGGGCGACTATCAGGTAGGCGTCGGCGAGCGACGCGGCAAGGCAGGCCGCGAAAGCCCCGTCTAGCGAGACAAGGTTGGTGAGGCCCGCTATGGGGGAGGGCATTTCGGTGAACTGACCGACGGCACTGGACTCGCCGCCCCGCGATGCCCTCCGTTCAGACCTCGAACGCCTCCGCATACGTCAGCCTCTCCTCCACCACCAGCTTGCGCCAGGTCGCGTTGCGCGGGTCGGGGACGGTCTTGTCGGTGTAGAAGCGCTCGAACTCGCGCAGCAGCACGCGGTAGCGCCAGCCGCTGGCCAGGGTCGGCAGGGACCCTGTGTGGGACCAGATGGGAGGATCGAAGAGCGGGCCGATCGGGCCGATGGGACCAATCGGTCCGATTGGTCCAACAGGGCCGACGACGACGTCTCTCACCAGGCCGGGGACGGGCTTGAGCTGCTCCAGGCGGTCGAAGCGCAGCGTCTCGCCGCCGCGGGTAGTACGCACGACGGTTTCGGCGGCGAGCTTGGGGGCCGGGGCCTCCAGGGCCTTCATGGCCAGGGAGCGCGACGCGGCGTCGCCGCCGACGAGCTGGCCGCCCAGCACCTGCACATCCTGCCAGCCGATGTCGCCATCGAAGTCGAGGGACTGGCGCTGCAGCACGGCCTCCATGCGGTTGCGCCCGTCTTCGAGGTGGGTGCCGGTGAAGTCGGAGATCACCGAGGCGTTGGCGAGCGGGGACTCGGCCTGGCCGCCGGCATTGAGCCGGCGCATCGGCCCGCGCTTGGCGGCCGAACCGTAGACGTCGAGCTGCACAGTGTTGCGCTCGCGCTTGACGATCGCGACGCGGCGCGGCAGCACCTGGGCGAAGTCGCACAGCACCGTGCGTGAGACCTTGGCCTCGGCCAGCGCATGGGGCTGGAAGCGCACCAGCGACAGCCGCACGAAGGGCATGTAGCTGAAGCCGGTGTTGAGCTCGATGTCGCAGTACCAGAGCTTGCGCTGCTTGTCGAAGTAGACGCGGTGGCCCGCGACGGTGGCGGGCTGGCCGTCTTCCAACAGCAGCACCTGCTCGGTGCGCACGGCGGCGCCGAAGGCATCGGCGTTGGCCACGTCACCGGCGTTTGCCGAATCCCACAGCGGGTCGCGGCCCCACTGGGTCAGATAGGGGATGCGATCGGCGGGCAGGTCGGCGAACTTGCCGTCGTTGGGCTGCAGCACCACGCCCAGCAGCTCGCCGTTGCCGGACGAGAACCAGGGCCGCTCAAGATACACGCGCAGGCCGTTGCCCAGCCGCGTGCTGCGGTCGCGCACGCTGCGGTCCCAGCGGAAGGTGGGCACGACGTAGAGCACCTGGGGGATGTCGGGTGGGCTGGTCGAGCGGATGACGGTGCCGACCGTGCCGCCCGTGCCCACGTCGGCGATGGGCGCGCCGGCGTCCTTGGTTTCGCCGAGCAGGGTGTGGGCCTGGATCTGCACGCGGTCGGTCTCGACGATGGGGCCGTCGCGCGTGATGCGCTCGGTTTTGGCGAACAGGGACGGCGGGAGGTATTCGCGGAAGCGCGTGGTGGCGCGCAGGTGGTAGCGCACGAAGCGGAACTTGGTGTCGCCGAACTCGTGGCGGTTGCCCGGCACGGCGGGATGCTTGGCCAGGTCGGACGGCAGCAGCTGGCCGCCCACCGGCGTGAAGGCCGTCTGCTCGGCCACGGCCTGCTCCAGCGTGAAGCGGTTGCCGTGCATCTCCGCGAGGCGGATCTCGCTCAGCACGGCCTCGTGAGGCACGCGCTTGGGGCCGGGGTCGGCCGGGTCGTCGGCCAGGGGGTCGTCGACCCACTCGTCCCACTCGCCGACGATCTCGAACTTGCCGGTGCTCGGGCCATGCAGGCGCACGGTGCGGGCCAGCAGGTCGGCGTGCTGCCAGCCGGCCTGGCGGTCCACGCTGGCTTTCTCGACGCGCGGCTCGCACACCGGTTGCTGCGTGGCGTGCACGAAGACGAGGTCGCGCCAGGGCGTGAGCATCCAGTTGACGCCGGCCAGGGCCTGGGCCTGCAGCCGCTGCACGCCCGCCGCGCTGGGCTGCCAGTAGGGCAGCGCGAGGTGGCGCACCAGCTCATCGTGCACGAAGCTCGCGTAGCGAAGTCGGGCCACATGGCCCTTGGGCAGGAAGACGCGCAGGATGCCCTTGTTGAAGTCCCACTTGGGCGCGTCGGGCACGGTGAAGTCGTCGCCGCAGGGCGGGGTGGCCACCTCGCCGGGTTGCTCGTGCAGCTGCAGGCGCAGGCTGCGGGTGTCCTCCGGCCAGGTCTTGCCCAGGGCGCCGTTGGAAGGGTCGCGATCGAAGTCGAGCAGCAGGATGAGGCGGTCCTTGTGGTCGTCCAGGAACACCGCGCGGGCGCCCTTGTCGAGCACATAGCCGTGCAGGCCTGGCGCCAGCAGCACCAGCGGCTTGCCCTGGATCCAGGCGTTCAACCCGGGCACGCCTTCGATGGCGACGCCGCCGCTGGCCGGGTCGGGCAGGTAGGGCACGGGCACGATGGCCTCGCGGTGCACCAGGTACTGGCCCGCCGCGAAGCGGTCCTTGGTGTCGTCGGCCTGCTCGGGCGGCGCTATTGCGCCGCCCTGCACGGTGGCCGCCAGGGCGGCCTTGGCGGGCGTCACGAGCTCGATGGTGGCACCCGGCACGGGGTGCAGCAGGCTGCCGTTCTCGCGCGCCGCGACCGCGTAGCCGGCCTTGATGCGCGCCGGCGTGGCGCCGCCGATAGAGGCGTCGAACATGCCATGCAGCTCGCACTGCTGCTGCGAGCTCTTGGGCGGCACGATGTGGCGGTCGCTGCTGTTGCCGTACTCGAAGTCGGGGTTGTCGTAGAAGCCGGACAGCTCCCCCTGGATCTGCGCCACATAGCCCGCGGCGTCCTTGTCGTAGTTGGTGCGCAGCACCTGCCGCTCCAGCGACTCGCCTTCGCTGACCTTGGCCGTCAGCACCAGGGCCGGGGGGTCCACCGGCTCGAAGCGGCCGTAGGCCAGCGGCTCGCTGGCCTGCTCGTCGGCGCCCGGCTCGTCCAGCGCCAGGCTGTTGCCGGCCAGGTCGACGAGCCGTGCCCGCATGCGATAGCGGCGGCCGAAGCGCAGCCGTGGCAGGCTGCCCTTCACGGCCGCCATCGACACGGCCATGCCGTTGCCGCGCGTGGCGGTGTCGGTGGGCGTGTCCACGACCTCCTCGGTCTGCAGGTGCGTGCCGGGTGTCGTCACGCTGCGCAGCGTGCGCCCCGGGCGCGGCGCGGCCAGGCTCCAGCCGGTCCAGCGGAATAGCGTCTCGTGCAGGTACTGGTCGTCCGGCGCCCCGGGCGAGGCGGTGGCGGATGCACCCTTCACATGGCCTTCGTCGGCCGGCAGGTCCACTGCCTGCTCGGGCAGCGCGCCACGGGCCAGCGCGCGAAAAGCGCCTTGGCGCTGCACGAGGCTGCGCCACCTGGGGTCGGCGGCGTCCCAGGCATCGATGCGGTAGCCGCGCAGCACGTCCTCGGCGAACAACGTCACCGCGGCGGCGGCCGCGCCGCCGGCCTTGATGGCGGCGTTGTTCAGCGCCGCGGTGGCGGCATTGATGCCCACACTGCCCGCGCGGCCGTGGCGCGACACGCCGATGCCACCGGAGCGCAGGTTGGCCACCGGCTGGCGGTCGCCGGTGGTGTAGGTGACGGCGCCGTGGGCGCCCATCTCCAGGTGCTTGGCGACGAGGTTCTGCGCCGTCAGCAGGAAGTTGACGGTCTTCAGCGACGCGCCGTCGGGGTCGACCTGGTAGATGTCGAAGGGGCTGCGCGCCTGCAGGTAGTTGTCGTTGGCGCCGACGAGGCGCAGCAGGCCGTCGGCATGATCAGCCGTGCGCTCGCGCACGACGAAGCGCTTGCGCGTGGCCGTGAAGGCCGTCCACGGCCGCTGGCTGTCGCCGATGACGCCGTTGACGATGCGTAGCTGCATGAAGCCCGCGGCGGCCGACGCACCGGCCGCGGTGACGAGGGCGTCGAGCAGGTCGTTCTTCTCCAGCACGAAGTCGATCACCAGGCCGAGGCGGCGCATCAGGTGGGGGTGGTCGCCGTAGCTGGCGATGCGCTGGTGGAAGTCGAAGTCGGGCTCAACAGGCGAGGCCTCCACGCCGGTGAAGCCGGGGCGGCGCATGGCCTTCTGCGCGGCGGTCGGCACGCGGCGGTTGTAGAAGCGGTCGCTCTGCCACAGCGCGTACTCGCCCGGGCCGCTGAACTGCTCCATCAGCACGGCGCGCTTCTCGCGGTCGGCCGGGTCGGTGGCGATGCTGCCGTTGCGGATGAGGGCCGGGTCTTCCCACTGCGGCGGCAGCGCGCGCAGACGGAAGGTGGTGGTGCCGCCCTTCTGTCCCGGCATGCGGGCCGGCGCGGGGATGCAGCTGTTGGCGTTGAAGACGCTGCCGTCGATGGCGCGGTCATGGGCCCGTGAATTGCCGCGCAGCGCATGGAAGCGCCCGAAGCCGGGGAAGGGGACCTCGATGGTGCGATTGCCGAAGTCTTGCTTCAGCGTGCGCGTGCCGAGGTCGGTGAGCAGGCCCTTCAGCGCCGGATCGGCCGCGCGCCAGGGCAGCAGCACGGGGTGGTCGCCATCGCCCGCCGTCTGTGCGAGCTGGGTGTAGTGCTGGCGCAGCAGGCCCAGCACGC
>NZ_JBFULE010000363.1:0-5231 GCF_056400485.1 Roseateles sp. P5_B10 | reverse complement strand
GTCGCCGGTCGTGAAGAAGGGGGCATACGACAGCGAGAAGCCCTGGGTGCTGTCGTCGCTGAACTTGACCATCAGCGTCGAGTTGACGAGGGTCTTGGCCATGTCGGCCGGGGTGGCGAGGCTGGGGGCGGCCATCGCGACGAAGCTGGCGGACGCGAAGCTGGGAGCGGGCGTGTTGTTGTCATCGCTGCCACCGCCGCAGCCGGTCAACAGGCCGGCGACAGCGGTTCCACCGAGGGGGAGCATCAGGGGAACGCCCATGTACTTCAGGGCGTGGCGACGATTCAGGGTCTGGGACATGTTGGCGGCTGCTGTTCAGGGACTGCACAGCCAGGCCCGCACACGCCGTGCGCCGGCCTGGCACGAGCCGCGCAATGTAGGGAGCTTGCATGTCGGCCGCGTGAAAACGCGGCCGACCCAGCGAGGGGTCAGCCCTTCGAGTCGTCGAGCAGGTTCGGCGGCGCGCCGAACATGAAGCAGTCGACAAAGCTGAAGTACAGCGAGGCGTAGAACACCGCCGCCAGCACCAGGAAGCAGGCCACCGAGGCCACCGGCGCGAACTGCAGCAGGCCGAGCAGGCCGAAGACCACGCTGATGACGCCGCTGCAGGCAAACATCAGCGCCGCCCACAGCAGGGCGTTCAGCGCGAAAGCGCCCTTGTTGCGCCACAGCGCCAGCGTGCTGGAGAACAGCGACTGGGCGGCGCTCTGCCCACCCCAATGCACCAGGGCCGGTGCATGCCAGTAGGGGATCGACAGTGCGGTCATGCCGACCGCGCGGACCATGAAGCCCCAGATCAGCCGCGGGTCGGCCGCGATGGCGGCGATCGCGTCGGCGTTCGCGTCGCGCTTCATCAACTCCATCAGCTCGTGGGTGACCTCGCCGTCGATCTGGTCGGCCAGCAGSAGGATCAGCAGCATGACCAGCGCAAAGCCCGCGCACAGCACGAACTGGTGGCGGCGCCGTTCAGGCGTCAGCCGGAAGGGAGCGATAAAGACGTCCACATGGGGCATCTTGCGCTGCAGCGCCAGATGCGTGGCCAGCATGAAGCCCAGCGAACAGACCGGAATGGCCATCAGGCCCAGCATGGGGCCGACGAAGGGCAGCGCGCTCAGCAGCATGGAAACCAGCAGCGCCAGGCCGAGCAGGCCCGAGAAGGCCAGTGGCTGGCGCCTGAAGATCTTGAAACCATGGCGTATCCAGAGCCGCCCGTTGCCGGCCGGCACCTGCTGCAAGTGCAGTTGCATCGTCATTCGCCGACCCCGCCGTGCAGTGCGTGCCAGGGCTTGGCGATGCGCTCGCGCAGCACGCGCTCGAAGTGGCGTGGGTCGTGGGCCTTGAGCAGCGAGGCCTCACGCGGCAAGTGAAGGTCAAAGAGGCGCGACACCCAGAAGCGCAGTGCCGCCGCGCGCAGCAGGGCCGGCAGCAGGCGATGCTCGGCGCCGGACAACGGCCGCTCGCTCTCGTAGGCGGCGACGAACACGGCGGCGCGCTCCTCGATGAGGCGGCCGTCGGTCAGGTCGATGCACCAGTCGTTCAGGCAGACGGCGAGGTCGAACAGCCAGGTGTCGACGCCGGCGAAGTAGAAGTCGAAGAAGCCCGTCAGGCGCTCGCGGCCGGGGCCTTCGCCGGGCTCGAACATGACGTTGTCGCGGAACAGGTCGGCGTGGATGGGGCCGCGCGCGAGCTGGGCATAGTCCTGCGACGCGGCGAGCTGTTCCTGGTAGGCCAGCTCGCTTTGCAGCAGCTCGGCTTCGGGGCCGCTCAGAAAAGGCAGGAGCTGCGGCACCACCTCGCGCCACCAGGCCAGGCCGCGCAGATTGGGCTGGTGGAGCGGGAAATCCTGGGCCGCCAGATGCATGCGCGCCAGCGTGGCACCCACCTGGCTGCAATGGAAGGCGTCGGGTGCCAGCTGGTGGCCGCCATGCAGGCGGTCGACGATGGCCGCGGGCTTGCCCGCCACCTCGAAGAGGATCTCGCCGGCGGCGTCCGCGTGCGGTTCAGGGACCGGCACGCCGCGCTGGGCCAGGTGCTGCATCAGGCGCAGGTAGAAGGGCAGTTGCTCGGCCGTCAGGCGCTCGAACAGCGTCAGGACATAGTGGCCACCTTGATTGGCATCCTGGCAATCGACGAAGTAGTTCGTGTTCTCGATGCCCGCGCCGATGCCGCGCAGCGAGCTGAGTTGCCCGAGGGCGAGATGGTCTAGCAGGGCTTGCGCCTGCGCCGGRCTGACTTCGGTGAAAACGGCCATGGGTCCAGAAAGCGACCCCGAGGGCCGCTTGCGATCAGAATTTGAGAACTCGCCAGACCCGCGCGCCCGAGCCGCTCTTGGGCATGCCCGTGCCCGTGCCGCCGGCCGATTCGCGGCCGGCGTCGTTGACGACGATTTCGTAGTCCGGGGCCTTGGTCAGCTTGTTCTTGACCGTGACCTTCTTGGCCTCGCCGCGCACCTTCAGCTCCTCGATGCGGACCTGGTCGTCCTCGGCCACGGTGCGCTCGACCTTGGGTTCTGGCGGCGGGTCAGCGAGGGCGCCGCCACACAGGGCAGCGAGCAGCAGGGGTACGGCAAGGCGCAACATGCTGCCGATTCTAGGTGGCGGGCTGCCGGACAATCCGTCGCCATGAGTAAACCCATCCTGCTGCTGGTCGACGGCTCCAGCTATCTGTATCGCGCCTTCCATGCCATGCCCGACCTGCGCGGCCCCGAGGGCCAGCCCACCGGGGCGGTGCGTGGCATGGTGGCCATGCTGAAAAAACTGCAGAGCGACATCGGCGCGGCCCACGCCGTCTGCGTGTTCGATGCGCCGGGCAAGACCTTCCGCGACGACTGGTATCCCGAATACAAGGCCCAACGCTCGCCCATGCCGCCTGAGCTGCGCGCGCAGATCGAGCCCATCCACGAGGTCGTCAAGCTGCTGGGCTGGCCCACGCTGACGGTGCCGAACGTGGAGGCCGACGACGTCATCGGCACGCTGTGCTGCATTGCGGCCCAGGAGGGCCATCGCGTCATCGTGTCGACCGGCGACAAAGACCTGGCCCAGCTGGTCAACGCCGACGTCGAGCTCATCAACACGATGAGCAACGAGAGGCTGGACGAGGCCGGCGTGCTGGAGAAGTTCGGCGTGCCGCCCAATCGCATCATCGACTACCTGACGCTGATGGGCGACACCGTGGACAACGTGCCTGGCGTGACCGGCGTCGGCCCCAAGACCGCGGCGAAGTGGGTGTCCGAATACGGCTCGCTGGACGGCGTCATCGCCGCTGCGCCCACGGTCAAGGGCAAGGCCGGCGAGAACCTGCGCGCGGCGCTGGACTGGCTGCCCATGGGTCGCAAGCTGGTCACCGTGAAGCTGGATTGCGAGCTCGCCGAGCATGTGCCGGGCTGGCCCAAGCTGGAGGAGCTGGCTTTCCGCGAGCCGGACAAGGCGCGTTTGGGCGAGTTCTACGTGCGCAACGGCTTCAAGGCCTGGCTGGAGGAGCTGACCGGCACCGCGGTGGTGGCCAAGCCCAAGGCGGCACCGGTGGCCAACCCGGGCCTGTTCGACGAGCCGGAACCGCCCGCCGGCGCGGCCGAGGTTGCGCGCCAGTACGAAACCATCCTGAGTTTCGAGCAACTGGAAGCCTGGCTCATCCGCCTGCACGCCGCGCCGCTGTGCGCGCTGGACACCGAGACCGATTCGCTGGACCCGATGGCCGCCCGCATCGTCGGCATCTCCTTCGCCGACAAGCCCGGCGAGGCGGCCTACATCCCGCTGGCCCACAGCGGCCCGGACGCGCCCGAGCAGCTGCCGCTGGACGCCGTGCTGGCGCGGCTCAAGCCCTGGCTGGAGGATGCGTCGGCCAAGAAGATCGGCCAGAACTTGAAGTACGACCGCCATGTGTTGCTCAACCATGGCATCGCGCTTGCGGGCGTGCAGCACGACACGCTGCTGCAGAGCTATGTGCTGGAAGCTCACAAGACCCACAACCTGGAAGCGCTCGCCGAGCGCCACCTGGGCCGCAAGGGCCTGAGCTACGAGGACCTGTGCGGCAAGGGCGCGCACCAGATCCCGTTCGCGCAGGTCGACGTGGCCAAGGCCACGACCTACTCAGGTGAAGACTCCGAGATGTGCCTGCACCTGCACAGCGTGCTGTGGCCGCAGATCGAGGCCGACGCTGGCATGACGCACATCTACCGCGACATCGAGATGCCCACGGCCGACCTGCTCGCGCGGGTGGAGCGCAACGGCGTGCTGATCGATTCAGAACGGCTGAAGCTGCAAAGCCATGAGATCGGCCAACGCCTGGTGCTGCTGGAGCAGCAGTGCTACGAGATCGCCGGCCAGCCCTTCAACATCGGCTCACCGAAGCAGATCGGCGACATCCTGTTCACCAAGCTGGGCCTGCCGGTCGTGAAGAAGACCGCCACCGGCGCGCCATCCACCGACGAAGAGGTATTGACCGAACTCGCCGCCGACTTTCCGCTGCCGGCCAAGATCCTCGAATACCGCGGCCTGTCCAAGCTCAAGAGCACCTACACCGACAAGCTGCCGCTGCAGATCAACGCCCACACCGGCCGCGTGCACACCAACTACGCCCAGGCCGTGGCCGTGACCGGGCGGCTGTCCARCAACGAGCCCAATCTGCAGAACATCCCCATCCGCACGGCGGAAGGCCGGCGCGTGCGCGAGGCCTTCGTCGCGCCCGAGGGCTACAGAATCGTCAGCGCCGACTATTCCCAGATCGAGTTGCGCATCATGGCCCACATCAGCGAGGACCCGGGGCTGCTGCGCGCCTTCCAGGAAGGGCAGGACGTGCACAAGGCGACGGCCAGCGAGGTGTTCGGCGTCGCGCTGGGCGACGTATCCAGTGAGCAGCGCCGCTACGCCAAGACCATCAACTTCGGTCTCATCTACGGCATGGGCGCCTTCGGCCTGGCCTCGGCGCTGGGCATCGAGCAGAAAGCGGCCAAGGACTACATCGAGCGCTATTTCACCCGCTTTGCCGGCGTCAAGAAGTACATGGACGAGACCAAGGCGAGCGCAGCCGAACTCGGCTATGTGTCGACGCTGTTCGGCCGGCGCATCTACCTGCCCGAGATCCGCGGCGGCAATGGCCCGCGCCGCGCCGGTGCCGAGCGCCAGGCCATCAACGCGCCCATGCAGGGCACGGCGGCCGACCTGATCAAGCTGGCCATGCTGGCCGTGCAGGCGGAACTGGACAGTGCCGGCAAGCAGTCCAGGATCAGGATC
>NZ_JBFULE010000362.1:0-5244 GCF_056400485.1 Roseateles sp. P5_B10 | reverse complement strand
GCCTGGTGGCTACGCGCAAGGTCGATGACGTGGGCCGTACCACGCTGCTCACCGACCTCTTCAACCATCAGTCCACCCAAAGCACCTACGACAACGACAACCGGCTGCTCACCCAGAGCTTCGTGGGCGACATCCGCAACCTCAGCGACACGAGCAAGAACTACACCGTCACCTACAGCTACTACAAGGACAAGACCGACAGCGCGACCAGCCAAACGGGCTCCGGGGCGCTGGCCAGCGTCTTCCAGCAGCCTGCGGCCACCGGCGCCAATGCCTTTGCGACCACCACCACCTACAAGTACGACTACTGGGACGACACCAAGCAGTCCGTCATCACCAAGTACACGGCCAACCAAAACACGGCCAGCACCCTCAAGTACGACATCAACGGCCACCTCAAGAGCAACACCGACGCCGGCACTGGCCAGACCCAGAGCTACCGCACCAACGCCAACGGCCAGGTGCTGCAGCGCACCAGCGGCTCGATGGCGCACTACTTCTACTACGCCGATGGCCGCCGCATCGGCGATGTGGGCAACACGCCCGAAGACAAGCTGCGCGTGAGCTACGCCGAGCAACTGCACCGCAAGGGCATCCCCGAAACCGCCGACCAGCGCCGCGAGCGCTACAAGCGCCCCAGCCCCGTCACTAGCGCCGACTTCGACCAGAACTACGAGCCCATCAACGACAGCTACCCCGGCAGTGCCGCCGGCAGCTACACCGTGCGCCAGAACGGTGAGACGCTGCGTGCCATCGCGCAGGCGTTGTGGGGCGACTCCAGCCTGTGGTACCTCATCGCCGAGGCCAACGGCCTGCTGGGCGACGGCGCGCAACAGGCGGGCCGGGTGCTGGTCATCCCCAACAAGGTCACCAACATCCACAACAACAGCCAGACCTGGCGGCCCTACAGCGCCGGCGAAGCCATCGGGGCGGTGGACCCGAACTGGTCCGAGGCCAATATGGCGGGGTTCGAGAGCTTGAGACAGGCGATCCAGCGCTCCATCGGCATCGCGATGAACAACATAGCTACCAGCAACTGGCTCATGCAGATGACCGAGCAGGCGGCGTCAACGGCTTCGTCCAACTTGAACTTCTTCTATGCGATGAAGGGAATCGACGCTCGCCTGGATGCAGCAAAAACGGCTGCTGAAAATGCTCGCGCGGCGAGGAACCGCAGCTTGCTCAACGAAGCCGAGCGAGCCTCGGATCCAGCTCGCTTCACTTCGCCAGCGACTGAAGTGTTGAAGAGCAGCTACAGCTTCCTGGCACCGCCGGGGCAGCAGTTGGCCGGATTGGGTGGTGTGAGCGTGGGAAGTCTCAGCGTCGAAGCGCTGGGGTGGGGCGCCGTCGCACAAGGAGCATTTGGCAACGCTATCGGTGAAAGCCTCGCAAGCTCCGGCGGCGTGGACTGGAGCAAGGCGCCAGACCAATCCGACGCGGAAACGGTCAGGCTGAATCGCTATGAAGCTGCGGCTGCCGCCAGTGATTCGTCTCGGATGATTGGCGGCTATGACTTCGGCGCGTCGCAGAGGTTCTTCGACAGCGTGGCTGGCGATTCCGGTGTGCGGGTGGCCGATGCCAGCAAGGACGCCGCACAGCTGCGAGTGCTGCAGCTGGAGCGAAACATCAGAGAGTTGAAGGCGCTGCAGTCGAGCACGAGTTCGGCTGCGAGAGCCGCCACGGCGTCTGGCGGCAGCGCTGGCGCAGGCGGCGACCGCCTGGTCCTCGACCGCGCCGAAATCTTGATGGAGCAGGACACGACAAGGTATCTAAGCGCTGACGCTCCTGTCGTGGTCCGCCTGCCTCAAGAGGTGTTTGATATCGCCTCGGGCGTTGGCGACCTTGCGACCGCAGGGCTGTTTGGCCTGGCCGACATGACCGTCCTGCCGTTGGCAGACACGGTTCAGGCTGGCCTGAAATTCCTGCACGGCTCGGTCACTGGCGACTTCCAGCCGCTGACCTCGTTGAGCAGCTTCAGCGCACCTAACGCAGGCACGTGGGACGGCTTGAAGTCCACCGGGGCGAACGTCTTCAACGTCTCGCCGCTGGGCATGGTCTATCACTCGTACACCGGGGCCAGAGACACAACCACGGCGCTCATGAACGGCGACCTGCGCCAGGCCACGAGCAGTGGATTGGGACTTGGGCTGAACTTTGCTGCTGCGCGTGGCGTCGGGATTGGTGACTACGGCTTCACCATCACAGACGTGCGTGGTGCTGGGATGGGGCGCCTCAGCCAAGCAGGTGCTGTTGGTATCAAGTTCGGCAGATTCCCTTCTAAACCCCACGAGATGACCTCGATTCTGGGAGTGCCGCCGAAGAAGATTAGTCTCACACCCGATGGGACCACTCGAATTGTCTGGGAGCCAAACTCGCAGACGAGAATTCGATTCGAAAGTCATCCCGAAGGCCTCCAGCCAGGAGACCCGGCTTTCCATCCGCGCCATCACGGCGAGCACTACCATGTCGAGATTAAGCCGCCTGGCCTGTCTTGGAATCAAGCGAAGACCCAAGGCTTGGTCGTAAAGGCGCTACCAGATGGCTACACGCTCGGTTCAGGTACCGGCTTCTTGGCAGAAGAAGCATTTCCCGGATATCACCCATGAAAACAGACCCCATCAATTTCGCGACGCTTCGTCTGGATGACGCGAGCATTGAGGACGTGCGTTTGGACGTCAGCTCTGTGGAAGTGCGATACGTGGACTGGCAGGACTGTCGACACAGGCTCATCTTCCATGGTTCGATCAGTTGCTTCGCGTTGAGCCCTCACCACAGGGCGCTAAGCCACGGCACAGTAGAAATGGATGGCGCGTATCTTGAAGAATGTTGCGAGGCGGCAGACGAGGATGGCGCAGCCACCTTTGCAGTGTTCAACTTTATTGATGCTTGGGCCGATAGACCGGTGCTTCGAATCGTTGCCGAGAACGTAACCGAGGCGGCCGCTGGAGGCTCGGACCCAAAGGGGGCGAGTCTCTAGTCCTGTAATGCCGTTGGCGAAAGCCTGGCGCAGCCCTGCTACAAAAGTTAGACCTGCAGAACGCCACCCGTACCAAGGCAATGGAGAAAATCCGCAGATCCCAGGGCTCAGCCGAGCGCTGTGACGTCAGGGCAGGGCGTTGTCCACCCAAGCGTCCAGTTGCGCAGCCGTCATCGCACCGCTCTGCCGCGCCACCTCGCGGCCACCGACGAACAACACGGTCGTCGGGATGCTGCGGATCTGCAGGCTGGCGCTGGCGCGCTGCGCTGCATCGCTGTCCACCTTGACGAAGCGGATGTCCGGCCGGGTGGCGGCGAGTTGCTCGAAGTGCGGGGCATAGGAGCGGCAGGGTCCGCACCAAGCGGCCCAGAAGTCCACAAGCACCGGCGCCTCGGTGCCCTGGAGGTAGGGGCCGAGGTCCGCATCGCCCAGGGCCACCGGCTTGCGCGGCGCAACGGGCCCGCCGCAACGACCGCAGGTGGGATCGTCGGCGAGGCGTTCGTCGGGCACGCGGTTGCGGGTTCCACACTGGGGGCAGACGAGCAGCATGGGGTGAATTTAGTCCACGAGACTGGGTGCGGCTGCGTGCGCGCCGCCGCATGCCCGCGTAGGCCTCGCCTGACAGCGGAGCCTCAGTGGCGTTCGACGCTCGCTTGATGCCTATTTGACGATCAGCACCGGCGTTTCGATATGCGACAACACCTTCTGCGCCTCGCTGCCCAGCAGCAGGGCCGCAAAGCCCTTGCGGCCGTGCGATGCCATGACGATGAGGTCGACGTTCTCGGCCTTGGCGTGGTCGACGATGGCCTCCCAGGCGTGCAGGGCCTCGGTGGTGTGCCCGCGGCAGGACAGGCCCTGTGCCGCTGCGGCCGCGCTGACGGCCTCGACGCGCTGGGTGGCGACACGCAGTTGCGCGTCGATGAACTCCTGCGGCGGCACGGGCTGGATCTCGGAGACGGCGCTGTAGGGGAAGGGCTCCATGACGCTGAGCGTCAACAGCTGGGCGCCGTGAATCTTGGCGAGCTGGATGGCGGTGTCCACCGCGTGGGCGGTGATGTCGGAGCCGTCAGTGGGGACGAGGATGCGCTTGAACATTCGGTCCTCCAGTCGTTGCGAAGAACCACAGTGTGGCCGATCAGGCGCCGGAATGCTTGTCGGAGATCAAGCCTTTGCTCAACCCTCGGCCTAACCTTTAGCGATAGGGCGGGCCGGGTCTGACGACCATTCGCTCCAGGAACCGGGGTAGAGCAGGCTGTCGCCCAGGCCGGCGTGGGCCATGGCCAACAGGTTGTGACAGGCGGTGACTCCGGAGCCGCATTGCTGGACCACCGCGCCGGCACTGTGCGGTGCCAGCAAAGGCTGGAACTCGGCTCGCAGTTGGGCCGCAGGCTTGAAGCGGCCGTCGGCGCCGAGGTTGTCCTTGAAGAAGCGGTTGCTGGCGCCGGGGATGTGGCCGGCGGCCTTGTCCAGCGGCTCGACCTCGCCACGGAAGCGCTCGGCGGCGCGGGCGTCGATGAGGCGGACGTTGCCGAGCTTCTTGAGCAGCGTCGCTGCGTCGATCTGGCCGACCAGCGGCTGGCCGGGTTGCCAGTCGGTCGGCGTGGCAGTTGGGACATCCGCCGTCATTTCGCCGTCCCAGGCGCCGTCCAGCACGGCCACCTCGGCATGGCCCAGCCAGCGCAGCATCCACCAGATGTGGGCGGCGTAGGGGCCGCCCTGGCGGTCATAGGCGACGACCTGGCGGCCGGCGCTCATGCCCAGGCGGCGTATCAGCGCGGCGAAGGCCTCGCGCTCGGGCAGCGGGTGGCGGCCGCGGAAGGCGCCGTCCGCGCCGGTCTTTGGGCCGCAGAGGTCACGGTCCAGGTGCAGGTAGAAGGCGCCAGGGATGTGGCCGGCGGCGTAGGCGCGCTCGCCGGCGTCGGTGTCGGCGAGGTCGAAGCTGCCTTCGAGGATCAGCGGGTTCGAGAGCGCACGGAGTTCGGTGGTGGAAATCAAGGTCGTGAACGACATGTCGAAGCTTCCTGTGTGGTGACTTACCCAGTGACTGYCGCGGAACCGGCTTTGCTGGGCCGCTGGCAGTGCCCCCTCGAGGGGGCGCGCGAAGCGCGTAGGGGGTGAGCCAGTCCCTTCATGACTCAGCGGGGTTGAACTGGCTGTCTTTTGGCGGCGGGGCGACCTTGCTGCGCAGCAGCGTCGCCGCAAGGCCGGCGCCGATGATGAGCAGCATGCCGAAGGTGGCGTGCCAGGTCAGTGGGTCCTTGAACAGC
>NZ_JBFULE010000361.1:0-5264 GCF_056400485.1 Roseateles sp. P5_B10 | reverse complement strand
GTGTTGATGGATGCCGCGGCGGCCTTCGGCAACCAGGCCGTCGGGCATCGGGCCTGCGCCGCCTTCAGCCTGCATGCGACCAAACCCTTCGGCATCGGCGAGGGTGGCCTCGTCGCCACGCGCGACGCCGCTCTGGCCGAGCGTGTGGCTCGGCTGTCCAACTTCGGGTTCGAGGGCGGGCGGGCCGCCGCCGTGGCGGGCAACGCCAAGATGTCGGAGTACGCGGCGGCCGTGGCCCTGTGCCAGTGGGCACGCCGTGGCGCACTGCGCGAGCGGCGCCGGGTGCGGTGGCCGGCCTACAGCGCGCTGCTGGACGGCCTGCCCGGCGTGGCGCGGCAGACGGGCTTCGATGTCGGTGACGCGCTGCCGGCCAACCTGGTGCTGATGTTGCCCGTCGCCGCGGCACCAGTGGCCGCGGCCCTGGCCCGCGAGGGCATCGAGACGCGCCGCTGGTATTGCCCGCCGCTGCCGGCGCAGCCGGCCTTCGCGGCCTGCCCGGTCGTTGGYGAACTGCCGGTCACGGCCGCCCTGGCCGGGCGCAGCCTCGGCCTGCCCTGGCATGGCTTCCTGACCGAAGCAGACCTCGATCAGCTGCGGTGCGCCCTCGCCACGCATGTCGTGCCTGCCCTGATGCAAGAACCAGCCGGCCATGCATGAGAGGCCGCGCCTGCTGGTCGCCAGCGTCGGCAGCCTGGTGGGGCAGAACCTGCTCGAAGCGCTGGCCGGGCGGCGCGAGGGCGTCGAGGTGGTCGGCTTCAACTCACAGGCCGACGCGGTCAGCAACTTCCTGTGCGACCGCGTTCACCTCACTCCCGAGCTCAACAACGCCGGCTTCCTGGCCCGCTTCGAAGCCATCGTGGCGCAGGAGGCACCCGACCTCATCCTGCCCGGTCGCGACGACGACGTTGTCTTCCTCGCCGGATGGGCCGAGCGCAACCCCGGGGTGCGCTGCATGGTGGGCAGCACAGCGAGTGCGCAGGTGCTGCGCGACAAGCGGGCCACTGCCGCCTTCGCGACGGCACGCGGCCTGCCCTTCGCACCGACGCTGTGCGATCAGGACGGTTGGGCCGCCGTGTCGGGGCTGGCGTCTGGATGGGGCTGGCCGCTGGTTGCCAAGCCGCGCCGCGGCAACGCGTCGCGCGGTGTCGTGCTGGCCACCGGGCAGAGCGAACTGCGCGCCGCGCTGGCCTGGCCGGACTACTGTTTTCAACCCTGGCTGGGCGCCCGGCCGGAACTGGCGGCCTGGCAGCGGCTGCGCGAGGGCGGTGTGCCGCTGGACTGGTCCTTACCCGGAGTGGAAAAACTCAGCCTGGACGGCTGCGTGGCGCCCTCGGGCCGGTTGTTGGCGCCCTTCGCGACGCGGCACACGCAAGTCAAGCTCGGCCGCACGGAGCGGGTCGAGGCGCTGGCCCTGGACGGCGAGCTGCGCCCCATGCTCCAGGTCTTCGGGGCGGCCTTGGCCGACCTGGGCTGGCGCGGCCCCTTCAATGTGCAGTTGGGCCGCACGCCGGACGGGCTGCTGCTGGCCTTCGAGATCAACGGTCGCTTCACCGGCAGCGCGGCCACGCTGGGCCACCTCGGGCTCGACTACATCGGCGAGTGCCTCGGCGCCTTCCTGGAGGGTGCGCCGCTGCCCGGCGTGCGCCCGGCCACCGCGCAGCGCGTCGACAAGCGCCTGGGCAACTGGGCGCTGGACCTCGGCGCCGTGGACACGCTGAGGCGCGCGGGAGTCTGGGAGCGCTGAGGGCTACAGCTCCGCCACGCCYTTGACCCGCACCGGCATCGCCACCGGCTGCRCCGCAACCTCGRCCGYRCGRCCRTGGAAGCGRTCCAGCAGKGCCTGCCAYTGCTTCTTCACSGCRAYGACRTTGGCATGCTTSACATGSCCRTAGCCGCGGATCTTCTCGGGCAGG
The DNA here is from genome assembly GCF_056400485.1 of Roseateles sp. P5_B10. Classification (NCBI taxonomy): domain Bacteria; kingdom Pseudomonadati; phylum Pseudomonadota; class Betaproteobacteria; order Burkholderiales; family Sphaerotilaceae; genus Roseateles; species Roseateles sp. P5_B10. The sequence goes on along the minus strand of NZ_JBFULE010000361.1, from coordinate 3,351 downwards.
CGGGCGAGTTCGACAGCGGTGTTCAGGTTGTCGGCCGTCAGTGAGGCCAGGATCTCATCGACCAGCTTCTCGTAGTCGGTGATGAGCTGGCGCTCCATGCGGCGCTCCTCGGTCTTGCCGAAGATGTCCAGCACGCCGCCGCGCAGGCCCTTGAGCTTGGCCAACCACTTGAAGGCCGTGAAGGTCCACGAACCCAGCTCGATCTTCCTGGCGCGGCCGTCGGCGCCGGGCCTGGAGATCAGCGGCGGGGCGAGGTGGAAGGACAGGCGCTCCCAGTTCTCGAACTGGTCCTTCATCGCCTTCTCGAAGCGGCCGTCGGTGTACAGGCGCGCGACTTCGTACTCGTCCTTGATGGCCAGCAGCTTGGCGTAGTAGCGGGCCACGGCCTGGGTCAGGCGTTGGCCCTTGCCGAGGGCGGACTCGGCAATGCGCACGCGTTCGACGAGGGCGCGGTAGCGCTGGGCATAGGCGGCGTCCTGGTAGCCGGTCAGGAACTGGGCGCGCCGCTCGATCAGGCCGTCTGGGCCGTCGAGCTGGTCGAAGTTGAAGAGCTTCACCACGTTGACGTCGCCGGCCAGCCTCGGAATAGCGTCCGGTGCAGCGATGGCCAAGCGGCCCAGCGCAAAGGCGGTCTTGTTGGCCTCGGCGGCGACGCCGTTCAGCTCGATGGCGCGCATCAGCGCCGCCTCGCTGACGGGGATGAGGCCGCGCTGCCAGCAGGCGCCCAGCATGATGATGTTGCTGGGCAGGGTGTCGCCCATCAGGCGCTGCGAGATGTCCTGCGCATCGATGGTGCTGAGCTCGCCGTGCTCACCGACGGCGAACTTCATCTTGGCGATCAGCGAGTCGCCCTGCAGCGATGCATCCGGGTTGCGCACAAAGCCGGCCGTGGGCAGTTCATGCGTGTTGGCCAGGATGACGGTGCGACCGGCCTTCACCGTGCCCAGCGCATCGGGCGAGGCGCCCACCACCATGTCGCAGGCCAGCAGCACGTCGGCCTGCTGGGTGTCGATACGCACCTGGTTCAGCAGGTCCAGCGTTGGTGCCACGCGCACGAAGCTCAGCACCGCGCCACCCTTCTGCGCAAAGCCCATGAAGTCCAGCACCGAGGCCTGTTTTCCCTCGAGGTGGGCGGCCATCGACACCAGCGCGCCGACGGTGACGACGCCCGTGCCGCCGACGCCCGTGACCAGCAGATCAAACGGGCCCGTCCACTGCCAGGGTGCGGGCGGAGTGATGGCGGCAAGCTCGCGCGCCAGGTCTTGCGCCGTGTAGCTGCCGCCGGCCTTCTTCTTCAGCACCGGTTCGTGCACCGACACGAAGCTCGGGCAGAAGCCGTTCACGCAGGAGAAGTCCTTGTTGCAGCTGCTCTGCTCGATGGCGCGCTTGCGGCCCCAGTCGGTCTCCACCGGCACCACGGACAGGCAGTTCGATGCGACCCCGCAGTCGCCGCAGCCCTCGCAGACGGCCTCGTTGATGAAGATGCGGCGCGGCGGGTCCGGGAATTCCTTCTTCTTGCGGCGACGGCGCTTCTCGGCGGCGCAGGTCTGGTCGTAGATCAGTACCGTCACGCCTTCGATCTCGCGCAGCTCGCGCTGCACGGCATCCAGCTCGCTGCGGTCATGGAAGCTCGTGCCGGCCGGGAACAGGCCGTGGTGGCCGTCGTATTTGCCGATCTCGTCGGACACGACCACGAGGCGCTTGACCCCCTCGGCCTCCACCTGGCGCGCGATCTGCGGCACGCTGGTCTGGCCGTCCACCGGCTGGCCGCCGGTCATAGCAACCGCGTCGTTGTAGAGGATCTTGTAGGTGATGTTGGTCTTGGCCGCGATGGCCTGGCGGATGGCCAGGTAGCCCGAGTGGTAGTAGGTGCCGTCGCCCAGGTTCTGGAAGACGTGCTTCTCGTTCGTGAAGCGGCTTTGCGCGGCCCAGTCCACGCCCTCGGCGCCCATCTGGATCAGGCCGGACGTGCCGCGCTCCATCCAGCTCGCCATGAAGTGGCAGCCGATGCCCGCTAGCGCCCGCGAACCCTCGGGCAGCTTGGTGGACGTGTTGTGCGGGCAGCCCGAGCAGAAATAGGGCTGGCGGCGCACCGCGTCGGCGGCGTTGCTCAGCAGTTGCGGTGTCAGGAAGTCGACGACCAGGTGGCGGCGGTCCAGCGCCGGGTTCAGCCGCGCCAGCCAGTCGGCCACCGTGCCCATGATGCGGCTGGGGCGCAGCTCGCCCAGGGCGCTCAGCACCGCGCAGCCATGTTCATCCGTCTTGCCGACGACGCGCGGGCGCTGGAAGTCGGGCAGGTGGTAGAGCAGCTCCTTGATCTGGCGTTCGACGACCGGGCCCTTCTCCTCGATGACCAGCACGTCGGTCAGGTTGGAACAGAACTCGGTGATGCGCGTCGGCTCCAGCGGGAACACGAGGCCGACCTTGTAGACCCGCACGCCGGCCGCGGCCAGGGCGTTGGGGTCGAGGTCCAGGCGCCGCAGCACCTCCATGAAGTCGTAGTGCGCCTTGCCCACCGTCACGATGCCCAAAGTAGCCGCCGGGCTGGTGACGATGTGCTTGTCGATGCTGTTGACCTTGGCAAAGGCCTTCACCGCCTCGATCTTGTGCGCAAGGCGCGACTCCAGCTCCAGCGAGGGCAGGTCGACCGAGCGGATGTGCAGATTGGTCGGCGCCGTGTAGTCGACGGCATGCTCGAAGTCCAGCGGCACGGCGTCCAGGTCTACCGTCATGCCGCTCTCGACAACCTCGGAGATGGCCTTGAAGCCGACCCAGGCGCCCGAGAAGCGCGACAGCGCCCAGCCATACAGGCCGAACTCCAGGTACTCGGCCACATTGGCCGGGTGCACCAGCGGCATGCTCCAGGCCTGCAGCGCCTGGTCGCTCTGGTGCGGCGTGCTGCTGGACACGCAGCCATGGTCGTCACCGCAGACGACCAGCACGCCGCCCTGCGTGCTCGTGCCGTAGACGTTGCCGTGCTTGAGCGCATCGCCCGAGCGGTCCACGCCTGGGCCCTTGCCGTACCACATCGCAAACACGCCATCGACGGTGCGCTGCGCATCCAGCGCCACGCGCTGCACGCCCAGGCAGGCCGTCGCGGCCAGGTCTTCGTTGATGGCCGGCAGGAACTCGATGTGGGCCTTCTCGAGGAACTTCTTGGCCTTCCACAGCTGCTGGTCCACCATGCCCAGCGGCGAGCCGCGGTAGCCGGAGACGAAGCCGGCCGTCTTCAGCCCGGCGCGCTCGTCCTGGGCTTTCTGCGCGAGCAGCAGCCGCACCAGGGCCTGCGTGCCGGTCAGGAAGACGGCGCCGCTGTTGGCGGCGAGGTTGTCGCTGAGCTGGTAGGGGCGC
>NZ_JBFULE010000360.1:0-5283 GCF_056400485.1 Roseateles sp. P5_B10 | reverse complement strand
CAGGAAGTCATCCTGCCGCGCAAGACCGTGCTGGAACTGCAGCGCCTCTTGAAGGACGGCAAGGAAGATGACGCCATCGAGATGCGCTTTGCCGGCAACCAGGCCAAGTTCAGCTTCAGCGGCATGGAGTTCGTCACCAAGCTGGTCGAGGGCAAGTTCCCCGACTACAACCGCGTCATCCCCAAGAGCCACAAGTTCCGCCTGACGCTGGGCCGCGCGCCGCTGCTGAGCAGCCTGCAGCGCGCTGCCATCCTGACCAGCGAGAAGTTCAAGGCCGTGCGCCTGACCTTCGAGCCGGGCCTGCTGTCCATCGCGTCCAGCAACGCCGAGCAGGAAGAGGCCAAGGAAGAGATCGAGATCGACTACGCCGGCGACAAGATCGAAACCGGCTTCAACGTCACCTACCTGATGGACGCCCTGGCCAACATGAGCCAGGACATGGTCTGCATCGACCTGAACGACAGCGCCAGCAGCGCGCTGCTGACCATCCCCGACACCATCGGCTTCAAGTACGTCGTGATGCCGATGCGAATCTGAGCCAGCACCCTGGCTTGGACACAGCGGGCTTCGGCCCGCTTCAGTGCTTTTAAAGGGCGATGAATTTGTCGCCCGCGAGTGAGAGAGAGTTCCCGATGAGTGATGTTTCCAGCAGTGCCGACCACCCCGATGGCCTGAACGCCAACCAGCAGGCGGCCGCCGCGGCCGAGGCCAAATCGGGCGCCGTGTACGACGCCGATTCCATCCAGATCCTGGAAGGCCTGGAAGCCGTGCGCAAGCGCCCCGGCATGTACATCGGCGACACCTCCGACGGCACCGGCCTGCACCACCTCGTGTTCGAAGTGGTGGACAACTCCATCGACGAGGCCCTGGCCGGCCACTGCGACGACATCGTCGTCACCATCCACACCGACAACTCCATCTCCGTCATCGACAACGGCCGCGGCATCCCCACCGGCGTCAAGATGGACGACAAGCACGAGCCCAAGCGCTCGGCCGCCGAGATCGCGCTGACCGAGCTGCACGCCGGCGGCAAGTTCAACCAGAACAGCTACAAGGTCTCGGGCGGCCTGCACGGCGTGGGCGTGTCCTGCGTGAACGGCCTGTCCAAGTTCCTGCGCCTGACCGTGCGCCAGAACGGCAAGGTGCACTTCATGGAGTTCGCCAAGGGCATCCCGCAGGACCGCGAGATCGTCATGGTCAACGGCTTCGAAACCAGCCCGATGAAGGTCATCGGCGAGACCGACAAGCGCGGCACGGAAGTCCACTTCCTGCCCGACACCGAGATCTTCAAAGAGAACAACGACTACCACTACGACATCCTCGCCAAGCGCCTGCGCGAGCTCTCGTTCCTGAACAACGGCGTCAAGATCCGCCTCGTCGACGAGCGCAACAACAAGGAAGACAACTTCGCCTATGCCGGCGGCGTGAAGGGCTTCGTCGAGTTCATCAACAAGGGCAAGACCACCCTGCACCCGAACATCTTCCACGCCCAGGGCGACAAGATGAGCGACCAGCAGACCAACATCGGCGTCGAAGTGGCGATGCAGTGGAACGACGGCTTCAACGAGAACGTCCTCTGCTTCACCAACAACATCCCGCAGCGCGACGGCGGCACCCACTTGACCGGCCTGCGTGCCGCGATGACCCGCGTCATCAACAAATACATCGATGACAACGAGCTGGCCAAGAAGGCCAAGGTCGAAGTAGCCGGTGACGACATGCGCGAAGGCCTCGCGTGCGTCGTCAGCGTCAAGGTGCCCGAGCCCAAGTTCAGCTCGCAGACGAAAGACAAGCTCGTCAGCTCGGAAGTGCGCGGCCCGGTGGAAGACATCGTCTCCCGCCTGCTGACCGACTACCTGCTCGAGAACCCCACCGACGCCAAGATCATCTGCGGCAAGATCCTCGACGCCGCCCGTGCCCGCGAAGCCGCCCGCAAGGCCCGCGAGATGACGCGCCGCAAGGGCGTGCTCGACGGCCTGGGCCTGCCCGGCAAGCTCGCCGACTGCCAGGAAAAAGACCCGGCGCTGTGCGAGATCTACATCGTCGAGGGCGACTCCGCCGGCGGCTCGGCCAAGCAGGGCCGCGACCGCAAGTTCCAGGCCATCCTGCCCCTGCGCGGCAAGATCTTGAACGTCGAAAAGGCCCGCTACGAGAAGCTGCTGACCAGCAATGAAATCCTGACGCTGATCACGGCCCTGGGCACCGGCATCGGCCGCGGCGCGGGCGGCGACGACTTCAACCCCGACAAGCTCCGCTACCACCGCATCATCATCATGACCGACGCGGACGTGGACGGCGCCCACATCCGCACCCTGCTGCTGACCTTCTTCTACCGCCAGATGCCCGAGCTCTGCGAGCGCGGCCACATCTACATCGCCCAGCCGCCGCTGTACAAGGTCAAGGTCGGCAAGCACGAGCAATACCTGAAGGATGCGCCCGAGCTCGACAGCTTTCTGCTCAAGGTCGCGCTGCAAGACGCCAGCCTGGACACCGGCACCGGCAACACCCTCAAGGGCGACACCCTCGACACGCTGGCCCGCAAATACGTGGCCGCGCAGTCCGTCATCGCGCGCCTGTCCAACTGGATGGACATCGAAGCCCTGCACGTGCTGGCCAACGGCCTGGCCCTCAAGCTTGACACCCACGAGGACGCCGACGCCAGCGCCGCCAGCCTCAAGGGCCTGCTGCACGACGCGCTGGTGACGGTGGAGACCGACCCGCGCACCGACAAGTTCTTCCTGAAGATCGCCCGCACCCACCACGGCAACGTGCGCGCCAGCGTCATCCACGCCGACTTCGTGCACGGCGCCGACTACGAAGTGCTGGCCGACGCGGGCCTCAGCTTCCAAGGCCTCATCCAGGCCGGCGCCATCGTGCGCAAGGGCGAGGGCGAGAAGGCCAAGGAAAGCAAGGTCGACGACTTCCGCGCCGCCATGGCCTGGCTGATGCTGCAAGCCGAAAGCGCCGTCGGCCGCCAGCGCTACAAGGGCCTGGGCGAGATGAACCCCGAGCAGCTCTGGGAAACGACCATGGACCCCACCGTGCGCCGCCTGCTGCGCGTGCAGATCGACGACGCCATCGAGGCGGACAAGGTCTTCACGATGCTGATGGGCGACGAGGTGGAGCCGCGGCGCGACTTCATCGAAACCAACGCCTTGCGCGCGGGCAACATCGACGTTTGACGTTTACGTTCGTTGTAGCGTGAGGCGCATCCCCTAAGCGTCAGACGCTGGGGCGTCGTCGGCGGTGGCCGGGCCGGTCACCCCCCTGTCGCGGCGAAACGATCGCGCAGCGGGTCGAGCAGCGGGCCGTAGCGCTGCCCCGGCGTCGACGCGGCGCGCATCGGCTGGCGCACCTGCAGCGCGCTCGGCGTGCGGATCGCGCGCGCCGTCTCGTGGAAGCGCAGGCAGGCCGGCTCGAAGTCGAGGCCGCAGGCGGCCAGCAGCGCGTGGATGCCCGCGTTCGGGTCGGCGACGAGGTCCTCGTACCGTTGCACGACGAAGCGGCCCGGGTACCGCTCGGCCCAGAAGCGGGCGAGCGCTTCGTAGGCGCGCCAGTACGCCGCGAGCCCGTCGAAGCTGTACGTGAAGTGCACCATGCCCGGCCCGAAGAGCTGCTTGTAGCAGGACCACGCAGTCTCCACCGGGTCGCGGCGGCAGTCGATGATGCGAGCCCCGGGCAGCATGCGCAGCACGGCGCCGGCATAGAGCCAGTTCTCGGGCAGCTTGTCGGTGGCGATTGGCTTGCCGGTGCGCCAGCGCGCGCTCGCCCGCAAGTAGGCGTCGCCGAGCCGCCGCCAGTCAGCGTCGCTGGCATCGGCGGCCCAGGCCGGGAACGGCTTGCCGCGCCGGCGAGATTCGGCGTCGAGCAGCTGCGGCAGGTACGGCAGCTCGCTCGCGCCTTCGACCTGCGAGTGGCTCGCGAGGATCTGCTCGACGAGTGTCGTCCCCGACCGCGGCAGCCCGACGAGGAAGATCACCTCGCGCCCCGGCCCGTCCTGCGGCGGCGGCGACGCGCCGGCGAACGCGGCGCGGATCGCGTCGACGTGGCGCGCGAATGCCGCGGCGTCCCATGGCCGCGAGGCGCGCGCCGCATCGTTCGCCGCGCACAGGACCCGGAACGCGTCGGCGTGCCGGCCCGCGTTCTCCAGCCCGTGGCCGAGGGCGAAGCGCAGGAACAGCCGTTCCTCCGCCGGCATCGTCGCCGGCGGCGCGGCGGCCTTCGCCTCGAGCTGCGCCAGCTCGTCGGCGGTCATCGGCAGGACCTTCAGGTCGGCCAGCGTGAACCACGCGTGCGCGACCAGCTCGCCGCGCGCGATCAGGTGCCGGCAATCCGCGGCCGCGACATCACCGTGGCCGAGCGCCGTGGCGCAGCGTGCGCGTTGCAGCCGGGCGAGCGGCGCCGCCGGGTCAAGCTCGACGGCGCGCTGCACGGCGCCGTACGCCGCCGCCGGCTCGCCGGCGTTGTCGTGCTCGAACGACAGCCCCAGCCAGTCGGCCGATGTCGTCGCGTGGGCCTCGCCTTCGCGCAGCGTCGCGACCACCGCAGCGTGGTCATGCGCGTGCTCCTGCGCGGCCGCGAGCTGCGAGCGGAGGTCGAAGTCCCAGGGCCGCTGCGCGAGCGCGCGCGCGAGGTCCTGCGTTGCGCCTTCCCAGTCGTCGTCGCCGGCGCGGCAGACCGCGCGCAGGCGCAAGACCTCCGGGTGCTCCGGCGCGCTGCGCGCCAGATCGAGCAGCAGCACCCCCGCGTACATGCGGTCGCCCGCCTGCAGCGCCTGCGTGGCGCGGGCCAGCTGCTGCACGTCGGCAGGCTTCAGCCCGTGCAGCGGATCGCTCGACACGGCGCGCTTCATGCCAGCCTCGCGACGAGACGCGCCGCCGCCTGTGCGATCGTGGACTTGCCGGCGCCGGGCAGGCCGGTCAGCCAGAGCACTGCGGCGCGTGGCGACGGTTTGCCGCCGCGTTCATCGGGAACGGGTCGTGAAATCATGCGGCGGATTGTGGCGCCGCGCGCGGCGGGCTCCGCGGCTGTCGCCGCGATGCGTCTCCCGCGAGCCAGCGATGACAAGGACAAGGAAAGCAAAGTCGAAGWCTTCCGCGCCGCCATGGCCTGGCTCATGCAGCAAGCCGAGGGGGCCGTCGGCCGCCAGCGCTACAAGGGCCTGGGCGAGATGAACCCCGAGCAGCTCTGGGAAACCACCATGGACCCCACCGTGCGCCGCCTGCTGCGCGTGCAGATCGACGACGCCATCGAGGCGGACAAGGTCTTCACGATGCTGATGGG
>NZ_JBFULE010000359.1:0-5290 GCF_056400485.1 Roseateles sp. P5_B10 | reverse complement strand
CGCCAATACTGGGTTTCTGGCTCAATCCTTACTTCTGAAAACGACTCATGAGCCTCACTCCCGATGACGTGAGCCGCATCGCCAATTTGGCCCGGCTGGAACTGCAACCGGCTGAATCTGCGGCGCTGCTGGGCAACCTGAACGACTTCTTCAAGATCGTGGACCAGATGAGTGCGGTGGATACCGCCGGCGTCGAGCCGCTGTACACGCCGCTGTCGGCCATCCAGCAGGTGCAGTTGCGCCTGCGTGACGACGCCGTCACCGAGACCAACCAGCGCGAGCTGAACCAGCGCAGCGCCCCGGCCGTCGAGGACGGCCTCTTCCTCGTTCCCAAGGTCATCGAATGAAGCCCGTTCACGACATGGGCGTGGCCGAGCTGGCTGCCGCCCTGAAAAGCCGTGCCCTGTCCAGCCGCGAGGCGACGCAAAGCCTGCTGGAGCGCATTGCCGCCCACGCCAGCCTGGGCGCCTTCCTGCATGTGGACGCCGACGGCGCGCTGGCCCGTGCGGCTGCCGCTGACGCGGTGCTGGCGTCCGGCAATGCCGCTGCGCTGACCGGCGTGCCGATTGCGCACAAGGACATCTACGTCACGGCCGACATGCCGACGACGGCCGGCTCCAAGATCCTGGCCGGCTACCGCAGCCCGTTTGACGCGACCGTTGTCGCCAAGCTGAACGCGGCCGGCACGGTTTCATTAGGCAAGCTGAACTGCGACGAGTTCGCGATGGGTTCGGCCAACGAGAACAGCGCCTACGGTCCGGCGCACAACCCCTGGGATGTCAGTCGCGTGCCCGGCGGCTCGTCCGGCGGCTCGGCCGTCGCCGTGGCCGCCCGCCTCGTGCCCGGCACGACCGGCACCGACACCGGCGGCTCCATCCGCCAGCCGGCCAGCTTCACGGGCATCACCGGCATCAAGCCGACGTATGGCGTGTGCAGCCGCTACGGCATGATCGCCTTCGCCTCCAGCCTGGACCAGGCCGGCCCCATGGCCCGCTCGGCGCAGGACTGCGCGCTGCTGCTGTCGGCCATGAGCGGCTTCGACGAGCGAGACGCGACCAGCGTGCAGCAACCGCCGCAGGACTTTCATGCGCAGATGCTGGCGGCCCGCGAGGGCGCTTCTGCCGGCAAACCACTGAAGGGCCTGCGCATTGGCCTGCCCAAGGAGTTCTTCCCGGCGGGCCTGTCGGCGGACGTGAACGCCGCAGTGCGCGCGGGTCTGGCCGAGCTGGAAAAGCTGGGCGCCACGCTGGTGGACGTCAGCCTGCCGCGCACCGAACTGGCCATTCCCGTCTACTACATCATTGCGCCGGCCGAGGCGAGTTCCAACCTGAGTCGCTTCGATGGCGTCAAATTCGGCCATCGTGCGGCCAAGTACGACGATCTGCTCGATATGTACAAGAAGACGCGCGCCGAGGGTTTCGGCCCAGAGGTCAAGCGCCGCATCATGATTGGCAGCTACGTGCTGTCACACGGCTACTACGACGCCTACTACCTGCAGGCTCAGAAGCTGCGCCGCATGATCGCTGACGACTTCCAGCAGTGCTTCGCCCAGTGCGACGTCATCGCCGGCCCGGTGGCGCCCACCGTCGCCTGGAAGCATGGCGAGGGCAAGGACAACCCGACCCAGGCCTACCTCGCCGACATCTTCACGCTGCCCGGCTCGCTTGCTGGCCTGCCCGGCATGAGCGTGCCGGTGGGCTTGGGCGACGGCGGCATGCCCGTCGGCCTGCAGTTGATCGGTAACTACTTCAAGGAAGGGCAATTGCTGCACGCCGCTCATGCCCTCCAGCAGGCCACCGACTGGCATCTGGCCGCGCCCGCAGGATTCTGAATATGCCAACTTCCAAGCTCATCCGCGGTTATGAGGTCGTCATCGGCCTCGAAAACCACGTCCAGCTCTCCACGCAGAGCAAGATCTTCAGCGGCAGCTCGACCGCCTTCGGCGCCGCGCCCAACACGCAAGCCTCGCCGGTGGACCTGGCCCTGCCCGGCACGCTGCCGGTGCTGAACCGTGCCGCCGTCGAACGCGCCATCCGCTTCGGCCTGGCGGTCGGCGCCAAGGTGGCGCCGCTGTCCATCTTCGCGCGCAAGAACTACTTCTACCCGGACCTGCCCAAGGGCTACCAGATCAGCCAGTTCGAGATCCCGGTGGTGCAGGGTGGCTCGGTCGAATTCTTCGTCGGCGACGTCAAGCACAAGGTCAACCTGACCCGCGCCCACCTCGAAGAAGACGCGGGCAAGAGCCTGCATGAGGACTATCACGGCCAGTCCGGCATCGACCTGAACCGCGCCGGCACGCCGCTGCTGGAGATCGTCTCCGAGCCCGACATGCGCTCGGGTGCGGAGGCGGTCGAGTACGCCAAGACGCTGCATGCGCTGGTGATGTGGCTGGGCATCTGCGACGGCAACATGCAGGAAGGGTCCTTCCGCTGCGACGTCAACGTGTCGGTGCGCAAACCCGGCGAGCCCTACGGCACGCGCCGCGAGATCAAAAACCTCAACAGCTTCCGCTTCCTCGTCGACGCGGTGAACTACGAGGTCAACTGGCAGATCGACGAGCTGGAGGACGGCCGCCGAATCAGCCAAGCGACGATCCTTTACAACCCGGACACGGGTGAGACCCGCGCGATGCGCAGCAAGGAAGACTCGGCGGACTACCGCTACTTCCCCGACCCCGACCTGCCGCCGCTGGTCATTGCGCCGGAGTGGGTGGAGCGTGTGAAGGGTGAGATGCCCGAGCTGCCGCGCGTGATGGCGGCGCGCTTCGAGAGCGTCGATGGCCTGCCCGCCTATGACGCGACGATGATGACGCAGAGCCTGGCGACGGCGCGCTACTACGAGGCCGCGAAGGCCGCGGGTGCGGTTCCGAAGCTGGTTGCAAACTGGGTTATGGGCGAGGTGTCGCGCCGGCTGAATTCGGAAGACCGCGAGATTGATGCCGCGCCAGTCGGCCCGGAGTTGCTGGCCAAGTTGATCGTGCGCATTACCGACGGCACGATCTCCAACAACTCTGCCAAGCAAGTTTTCGAAGCCTTGTGGAGCGGCGAGGGCAAGGATGTCGATGCAGTCATCGACGCCAAGGACCTCAGGACGTCGAATGACACCGGCGCCATCGAGGCCATCCTCGACGAGGTGCTGGCCGCCAACCAGAAGTCGGTCGACGAGTTTCGGGCCGGCAAGGACAAGGCTTTCAACGCGCTGGTCGGCCAGGCGATGAAGGCGACCAAGGGCAAGGCCAACCCCGCCCTGGTCAATGAACTGCTGAAGAAGAAGCTCGGTTAGCCCAGGGTTTGCCCGAAGCTGAACTCAGCGCTTGGGCGTCGGCGGCGGTGCCGTCGGCGGCAGCTCGCCAAGCGGTGGCAGCGAGCCCGGCGTGGCGCCGGCCCAGAGTTTCTTCAGCCGGGCGAGCTCGGCGTCGAAGGTCTTGTTGATGCGCACGAGTTCGGCCTTCTGGTTCTCGATGAGAACCTGCTGGGCCTCGATGCTCGCGTCATTGGCGTCCAGCATCTGCTTGAGCTTGGCCGGCAGTGGGCGGCCCTTGTAGAACTCGGCCTCGTCGAGCAGGGGCTTGCGCTCGATGTTCAGGTCCTTGATGCGGCGCTCGGACATGCGCATGGCCTTGTTGGAGTCGTCCAGCGCGGCGTTGCGGGCGCGCTGGTGGGCGGCCTCGGTGGGATAGCGCAGCATCAGCGTGCGGTCGCGGCGGATGGCGTCCAACTGGGCAATGCGTTCCGCCGCGGCGCGGCGGTCCGCGGCCTCCTTGGCGGTGCGCTCCTCGGGGCTGAGGAAGGGCGGCAGCGTCGCGCGCTGCGAGCCGTCGGGGTTGAGCACGCGCTGTTCGCGCGTCGTGCACTCGGGGATGGGGCGGTCGCCGGTCAGCTTGCGGCCATCGGCCGTCGTGCAGGTGTAGATGCCCTTGGCGGGCGTGACGTCTTGCGCCAGCGCGGTGCTGGCGACGAACAGGCCGGCAAGAACGGGCAGGGCGGGCAGGACGCGCATCAGACCCCGTAACGCTCTCGGTAGGCCAGCACGGCCGGGCGGTGGGCGGCCAGCTCCGGCGCGCCTTCAAGAAAGGCCAGCAGGTCGGCAAGACCCGCCACGGCGACGACCGGCAGGCCGTAGCGCTGCTGAACCTGTTGCACGGCAGACTGCGGGCTGTCGACGCCGCCTTCGGCCGCCTTCTCCTGGCGGTCCAGCGCGATGCTCACACCACAGGGTGTGGCACCGGCGGCCTCGATCATCTGGATGGATTCGCGCACCGAGGTGCCGGCGGAGATGACGTCGTCGATGATCAGCACGCGGCCCTGGACCGGCGCGCCGACGAGGGTGCCACCCTCGCCATGGTCCTTGGCTTCCTTGCGGTTGTAGGCGAACGGCACGTTGTGGCCGCGGCGCGCCAGCTCCATGGATACAGCGGCGGCCAGCGTGATGCCTTTGTAGGCCGGGCCGAAGATCATGTCGAACTGCAGGCCCGAGGCAATCAGCCGCTCGGCGTAGAAGCCAGCCAGTCGCCCCAGCTTGGCACCGTCATCGAAAAGGCCGGCGTTGAAGAAATAGGGGCTGAGCCGGCCGGCCTTGGTCTTGAACTCGCCAAAGCGCAGCACGCCAGCCTCGACGGCGAAGGCGACAAAGGACTGGGCGAGAGAGTCGGTGGGCGCGGCGGACATGTGACAAAGATTCTAGGGGTCAAAAAAACAGGCCCGACCCCTAGAAGGGGCCGGGCCGTCGATGGTTTTCACCAAGTCGCGGGCGGGGCCCGCATGACGTCTTACGCTGAATCAGTTGAGGACCGAGCTGTCCAGGATTACCTGGCCAGGTCCGTCCCACAAGGTCAGAAACTGGCCTTGAACTGAACGCCGTAACTGCGCGGCTCGTTGACGATGCCGGTCAGGTTGTCGAAGTCGATGGCGGCGACGACCTGGCGGTGGTTGGTGATGTTGCGCGAGTAGGCCGCCACTTCATACTTGCCGTTGTTCCAGCCGTAGCCCACGCGCAGGCCGCCTTCCAGCGCCGACTTGGCCTTGTACTCGACGGCCTCGTACAGGAACATGTTGTACTTGTCCTTGTAGGCCCAGTCGGTCAGCACGCTCAGCTCGCCGTTGCCCAGCTCGACGCTGTACTTGAGCGTCCAGTTCCAGGTGACCTTGGGTGCGCGCGGGAGCGGGTTGCCGTTGATGCTGACCGTGCCAGCCAGCGGGCCGGCCGGGTCGAGCACCGTGCAGCCGGTGTTGGCTTCCAGGAACTGGAAGTTGGCATTGCCGCAGGGTTGCACGAAGAGATTGGCGTCCTT
>NZ_JBFULE010000358.1:0-5311 GCF_056400485.1 Roseateles sp. P5_B10 | reverse complement strand
TCGGTGTACTCCTGGCCTTTGCTGAGCATCGCGTAGATCAACCGCGCCAGCTTGTGAGCTGCCGCCATCACCGCCTTGCCCTTGTCCATGCGCGCGCACAGCCGCCGGTAGTAGGCCCCGAGCGCCGACTGGCTGGAGCGCAGCCCGGTAGTTGGGGTGAGCGTCGCGAACCCCAACACGATCAGCGCCTCCGCGTCTGTTGGGGTTCAGTACCCACAGCGGGTGATTGCCGCGACGGCACGCTGTGTGCTTGTGTGACGGCATGGATCGAACTTCAACAGAACCGCCCGTTCACACCTGGCTTGACGACGGCCATGCACTAATAGCGGGCTCGTTGTTCGTCGCCTTGGGCCTCACCATGTTTGCACATGCCGGCCTGCTGACGGGAGGGGTCGCAGGAGTTGCCTTCCTCGCCAGCTACACCAGCGGCCTCAGTCTGGCGCTGTGCTTCTTCGCCTTCAGCCTGCCGTTCTTCCTGCTGTCCTGGCAGCGCCTCGGCAGAGAGTTCACGCTCAAAAGCCTCCTTGCCGTCTCGCTGGTTTCCGCCTGTACGGCGTTGGCACCCAGGGTGGTCCGCTTCGAGTTCCTGAACCCTTGGGTGGCCGCGGTACTTGGTGGCTTTCTCGTCGGATTCGGCCTCCTGGCCCTGCTTCGTCATCAGGCGAGCGTCGGTGGCGTCAATATCGTGGCGCAGTGGCTCCAGCAAACCAAGGGTCTGAGTGCAGGAAAGATTCAGATGTCGGTCGATGTCCTGGTCGTGCTTGCAGCGCTTTTCACCGTGCCGCCCGTTCGGGTTCTGCAGTCAGTCGTTGGCGCCGTGGCCATCGGCGCCATCCTCACACTGAACCACAAACCCGGCAGGTATCTGGGCGTGTAGACAGAGCGCCATCCCCSGCTTCACCGTGTCGACGTACCCGACCGGGACGCCGCCCACCACTGGGCCGCCAAGATCGCCGCCGCCTGCCGCTGCGCGCAGGACGTGCGCGAGTTCATGCCGCTGCCGCCGGAGGTGGCGGCGCGCCTGAGCAAGGCTTGAACGCGGGCGCCCCTCAGGGCGCCGCAATGCCGTCGATGCGGTCCAGCCGCACGAGGATGCGGCCGTGCTGCTGGTTGCGCAGTTCCACCCAGCGGCCCGGCTCGATGCGCGTCACGGCGCCCGAGATCGCCTGCCCGTTCACATAGAGCGTGATACCGCGCTTGTCCTGCAGCGCCGCGTTGAGCGCTTGCTCGATGCCTTGCTCGGCATCCGCCGCATGGGCCAGGCCCGAAGTGAAGGCGAAAGCGACAACGAGTGCGGCCAGCACATGGCGAGCAGAGGATGCTTGGAAAGGTTGTGAAGGCATGACGGTCTCCTGGAACCAAGGCATCGCACTGTGCCTGCCGCCTGTCGCGCAGCGGTTTCAGGCCGGACGGGCGTTTGTTTCGTTTGTTCATGCGCCTACGACGGCCGTTGACGACCGCAATGCCGGAGGGCCAGTCGCAATGCTGGACTGACGCTCGCATCCCCCGCGGCAATCCTCAACCGAGAGGACACCGAGCCATTGCGCCGCCTTCTAGGGGTTGCTGGGCCACCAGGGCGGGCGGAGCCTCGCAGCGTCGACTGCAAAGGAGCCGCGATGACACTTGCCGCTTGGAGATGCCTGCTGGCCGCCGTGCTGGCGACTGCCCTGCATTCGGCGCGAGCCGACGTTGTCACGGACTGGAACGTCACGGCGCTCGGCCTCACGGYGTCCAGCACGCCGCAAGTCGAGATGCGTGCCTTGGCCCTCACGCATGTCGCCATGTTCGACGCCGTCAATGCCATCACCCGCACGCACCGGGCCTACATGAGTCCCGCCCCCGCGGCCCCGGCCGGCGCATCGGCCGAGGCGGCGGCGGCATCGGCGGCACATGCGGTGCTGGCGTCGATCTACCCGCTGCAAAAGCCTGCACTCGACGCCGCATTGCAGGCCTCGTTGGCCAAGGTGCCCGATGGCGCCGGCAAGAGCGATGGCAGCGCCCTGGGCCGCCAGGTCGCCGAGCAATGCATCGCCATGCGCAGCAGCGACGGCTGGAACGCGCGCGTCGTCTACACGCCGGCCACCGCCCGAGGCAGTTGGCAGCCGGCGCCGCCCTCGATGGGCGGCTTTGCCTCGATCCACTGGGCCGAGGTCAAGCCCTTCTTCCTCAAATCAGCGGCCGAGGTGACGGCGCCCGGCCCGTTGGCGATTGACAGCGTGCAATACGCCAAGGAACTCGACGAGGTGAGGCGCCTGGGCGGGCGCAACTCCACCGAGCGAACTGCCGACCAGACGGCGGCGGCCATCTTCACGCTGATAAACGGCGGCCAGATGTGGAACGCCGCCGCGCGCGCCGCCGCCACCGCCAAGGGCACGTCGACGCCGGAGAACGCCCGGATCTTCGCCATCATCAACATGGCCGCGCTCGACGCCGTGATCGCCAGCTGGGAGGTCAAGCGCAAGATGGGCACTTGGCGCCCGCTGACGGCCATCCGCGCCGCTTCGACCAACGCGGACCCGACMTGGGAGCCGTTGATCAACACGCCGCCGCACCCGGACTACCTCTCCGGCCATTCGGCGACGTCAGGTGCCTGGTCCAGGTCGCTCCAACTGCTGTTCGGCAACGACGGCGTGCCCTTCAGCGCCACCTTCAACAACGCACTGACACGTCATTTCAGCAGCTTCTCCCAGGCGGCGACGGAGATCGAGAACGCCCGGATCTGGGCAGGCATTCACACCCGCACGGCTGACGAACACGCCACGGCTCTCGGCCGACAGGTCGCGGAACTGGCGGTCCAGCGCGGGATGCCGAAGCTGCCGTGAAACACGCCTGCATGGCGGCTTGAATCAGCGGACGCCTCAGCGCCTCGCGCCCGCCGCACGCGTGATCTGCACCTGCACCTCGCCCACGCCGGCAAACACATGCCGCGACTGCTGGCCGATGCGGATGTCGTGCACGCCGGTGATCATGCCGGTCGAGATGACGTCGCCGGCGCGCAGGATCTCGCCCTGCTGGGCCCGCTTGTTCAGCGTGAAGGCCAGCGCGCCGAGAGGCCCTGGCTTGATGGCGACCTTGCCGGTGCCGACCGACTGGCCATCGATGAAGGTCTCCACATCGATGGTTTCCAGCTCGCGCCAGTTGGCAATCTCGGCACCAACGACGACGCCCCAGTTGTTGCCGAAGTCGGAGATGACTGCCCCCGGGCCGATGTCGTTCAGCGTCGCCAGCGGGCTGCTGGCGACTTCCACGCCGATGTTCATGGACTTGACCAGCGGGGCGACGGTGTCGGCCGTCCAGTCGGCTTTGCCTGCCGGCGCATCGGCCGCGACGACGATGACGACTTCCGCCTCGACCGCCGCAAAGCCGCCTTCGAAGACAGGGCATTGCGCGGCAACACCTTGCGCCACGTGGTGGACGTTGGCGGCAAAGGCGGGCCCGATGAGGCGTTCTTCAGGGAACTGCGCCGCGAATGCCGGGTTCACACGGGCGACCTTCCAGCCCTTGACCGCATCGGGCCAGCGTGCGATGGCGGCGGCCTGGATGGCATAGGCCTCGGCCAGCGTCGCGGGCGGCGTGCCGGGGTAGGCTGCGATCGCAAGGCCGGCGGCGCGGGCGGCGGTGAAGGCTTCGGCGATTTGCTGGGTGGCGCTCATGAAGTTCTCTCTGTGCGCCGACCGGCGCGGTGATGCATGCGGTCGGCAATGTACCGCGCAAAACGAAACATGGTTTCACTTCTCGGGAGAGCGGTCTTATCCCGCCTGCTCCATGCGCACCGCGAACAGCGCCAGCTCGACATCATTGCGCACGCCGATCTTCTCCAGCACCCGGGCGCGGTAGGTGGACACGGTATTGGGCGAGAGCACCAGCTGTTCGGCGATCTCGCCCACGCTGCGGCCGGCCGCCAGCAGTTTGAAGACCTGGTATTCGCGGTGCGACAGCAGTTCGTGCAGGGGCTGCGTCTCGTCGGCCTGCCGGCCTCCGCCCGGCCCACCCGCGCCGATGGCGCCGGCCAGCTGCTCGGCCACGCTGGGCGTGATGAAGAGCTTGCCGCGGGCGACGCTGCGCACCGCGTCGATCATCTGTTCGCTGTCAGCGCTCTTGTTCAGGTATCCGGCCGCGCCGAGCTTCAAGCTGCGCACGGCGTATTGGCGGTCCGGGTAGGTGGACAGCATCAGCACTGGCAGGCGCGGAAACTCGGACTTCAGCGCCTTCAGGATGTCCAGGCCGTCGCGCTGAGGCATGGCGATGTCCAGCAGCACGACGTCGACGCCACCGGCGCGCACCCGCTGGATGGCGTCGGGCCCGTTGGCGGCCTCACCGACCACTTGCAGATCCTCGGCTTCAGCCAGCACCTGCTTGATGCCCTGGCGGACGATGAGGTGGTCATCGCAGATCAGCACACGGATCATGCTTGCTCCAACGGCATCACGAGCCGCACCGTCGTGCCCCGCCCTGGAAAACTCTCGATGCCCACTCGCCCGCCAAAATGTCCCGCCCGCTCGCGCATGCCCAGCACGCCGTAGCTGCGCGCATCGTTGAGCGCCTCGGGCGCGGCGCCCACGCCATCGTCGCGCACCTGCAGGTAGAGCACCGGCCCTGGCGGCGCGTCCACGTCGAGGCGGATGGCCACGTGCCGCGCCCGCGCGTGCCGGGCGATGTTGGACAGCACCTCCTGGAAGATGCGGAACACCGCGATGGCCAGGCCCCCTTCCGGCGGAACCACGTCGGCGGCCACGTGCATCTTGAAGTCGACCTGGCGCTCGTCGCTGCCAGCCAGCTCGAACTCCTGGGCCTGCCACTCCAGCGCCGCCCACAGGCCCTGGTGGTCCAGGATGCTGGGGCGCAGGTCCGTGATGATGCGGCCGACCGAGTCGACAGCGGTGTCCACCAGGCTGCCCATGCGCTGGCACTTGTCCACCATGGGCTCGCGCTGTGTCGCATCACCGACGCGGCGGGCCAGCCAGTCCAGGTCCATCTTCAGCGCGACGAGCAGCGAGCCAAGTTCGTCGTGGATCTCGCGGGCGATGCGCTTGCGCTCGGTCTCGCGCACGGCCTCCAGGTGGTGGGCCAGCTCGCGCAGCTCGGCGGTGCGCCCGGCCACCCGCTGCTCCAACTCGTCATGGCTGGCGCGCAACAGCGCCTCGGCCTGGCGGCGCGCCGAGATGTCAACGAAGGTGACGACGGCGCCCTGCACCTCCCCGGCCTCGATGACGGGGTAGCTCGAATATTCGGCGGGGAAAGCGCTGCCGTCGGCCCGCCACAGCACCGAATATTCGGCGGGGAAAGCGCTGCCGTCGGCCCGCCACAGCAC
>NZ_JBFULE010000357.1:0-5312 GCF_056400485.1 Roseateles sp. P5_B10 | reverse complement strand
ACCATGTACCGCTGTGCACTCCCGCTGGCGCTGGCCGTCAGCTGTCTGGCCGCCCAGGCCCAGACGCACCGCTTCTTCACGCCTCAGACCCTGCGTGGCGAACTCGTCGTCACCCAGCACCCTGACGTGCTGTTGAACGGCAAGTACGCGCGCCTCGCACCCGGCAGCCGCATCAAAGGCGACACCAATCTGCTGGTGCAGCCAGGCGCCATCACCGGCCAGAAGTTCATCGTGCACTACACGGTCGAGAACAGCGGCTTGATCATGGACGTCTGGCTGCTGAACCCGGCCGAGATCGCCAACAAACCCTGGCCGACGACGCCGGCCGAGTCGGCAACCTGGCAGTTCAACCCGGGCAACCAGACCTGGAGCAAGCCATGAGCGAGGTCGTGACAAAAAAGGTCTTCATCAAGACCTTCGGCTGCCAGATGAACGAGTACGACTCGGACAAGATGGCCGACGTGCTGGGCGCCGCCCAAGGCTACGAACCGACGACCGATGTCGAGCAGGCCGACCTCATCCTGTTCAACACCTGCTCGGTGCGTGAGAAGGCGCAGGAGAAGGTCTTCAGCGACCTCGGCCGCGTGAAGCACCTGAAGGCCAAGGGCGTCATGATCGGCGTCGGCGGCTGCGTCGCCTCGCAGGAAGGCGCGGCCATCATCGAGCGTGCACCCTACGTGGACATCGTGTTCGGCCCGCAGACCCTGCACCGCCTGCCCGCCATGCTGGATGCCCGCCGCGAACAGCGCCGCCCGCAGGTGGACATCTCCTTCCCCGAGATCGAGAAGTTCGACCACCTGCCGCCGGCCAAGGTCGAGGGTGCCTCGGCCTTCGTCTCCATCATGGAAGGCTGCTCCAAGTACTGCAGCTACTGCGTGGTGCCCTACACCCGCGGCGAGGAGGTCTCGCGCCCGTTTGACGACGTGCTGACAGAGATCGCCGGCCTGGCTGACCAGGGCGTCATGGAGATCAACCTGCTGGGGCAGAACGTCAACGCCTACCGCGGCAAGATGGGCGATACGCCTGAGTTCGCCGACCTGGCCCTGCTGCTGGAATACGCCGCCGAGATCCCCGGCATCCGCCGCCTGCGCTTCACGACCAGCCACCCTAACGAGTTCAGCCCCCGCCTCATCGAGGCCTACGGCAAGATCCCGCAACTTGTGAACCACCTGCACCTGCCCGTCCAGCATGGCAGCGACCGCATCCTGATGGCGATGAAGCGCGGCTACACGGCGCTGGAGTTCAAGAGCATTGTGCGCAAGCTGCGCGCCATCCGCCCGGACCTGCGCTTGGCCAGCGACTTCATCGTCGGCTTCCCCGGCGAGACGGACGAAGACCACGCCAGGCTGATGAAGCTGGTGCACGACGTCGGCTTCGACGCCTCGTTCAGCTTCATCTTCAGCCCCCGCCCCGGCACGCCGGCCGCGGCGCTGGAAGACACGACGCCCTACGAGGTCAAGGTCAAACGGCTGCAGGAGCTGCAGGCGGCCATCGAGGCACATGCCATCACCATCTCGCAAGGCATGGTCGGCAAGGTCGAGAAGGTGCTTGTCACCGGCAATGCGCGCAAGGACGTCTCGGAGCTGATGGGCCGCACCGAGTGCAACCGCATCGTCAACTTCCCCGGCTCGCCGCGGCTGATGAACCAGCTGGTCGATGTGCGCATCACGACGGCCTTCGCGCATTCGCTGCGCGGCGAGGTCGTGACGACGGAAGACGTGCTTAGCGCTTGAAACTCAGCAGCCACCATTGCGGCAAGGCCACGCCGAGCACCAGCAAGGCATAGCCCGCCATGCGGCCATCTCGGCCCAGCAGGATCAGCGTGGCGATGGTGGCCGCCGTGCCGCCCGCCGCACCCCAGGCCCACAACCGTTGCCACGCCAGAGGCTTCGCCACCCGCCGCCACAGGCCCTTGATCGCCAACGCCAGTAGCGCCGCCAGCCCCCAGGCTGGGGCAAAGAGATTCGCGATGTGCCAAAAGGCGTCAAGTGGGCTCATTCGGGCTTGACCGATGTCAGATGCGGAAAAGCCGCGAATCCTACAATTCACGCCCATGTCCGTCTTTGCTCTCGGCCTGAACCACAACACCGCCCCGCTCGATCTGCGCGGGCGGTTTGCGTTCACGCTCGAGCAGCTCGCCCCTTCACTGACCGGCCTGCGCCAGAAGCTGTCCGGCACGCCCGAGGCGGCCATCCTGTCGACCTGCAACCGCACCGAAGTCTATGTGGCCGCACCGTCGACCCTGGTGCAACCGGCCATCGCTTGGCTGGCCGATGCCGGCGGCGTGCAGGCCGGCGCCTTGCGCGAGCATGCCTATGTGATGCAGGGCAGCGATGCCGCTCGCCATGCCTTCCGCGTCGCGGCCGGCCTGGACTCCATGGTGCTGGGCGAGCCGCAGATCCTCGGCCAGATGAAGCAGGCCGTGCGCGAGGCCGAAAACGCCGGYGCGCTGGGCACCACGCTGCACCAGCTCTTCCAGCGCAGCTTCTCGGTGGCCAAGGAGGTGCGCAGTTCCACCGAGATCGGTGCCCACTCCATCAGCATGGCCGCCGCCGCCGTGCGGCTGGCCGGCCAGCTGTTCGAGGATCTGGCCAAGACCCGCGTGCTCTTCGTCGGTGCCGGCGAGATGATCGAGCTGACCGCGACTCACTTCGCGGCCAAGACACCGCGCCAGATGGCCGTGGCCAACCGGACTCTTGAGCGCGGCGAGAAGCTCGCCACCCATTTCGGCGCCGAGGCCATGCGCCTGGCCGACTTGCCGGAGCGCCTGCATGAGTTCGACATCGTCGTCTCCTGCACGGCCTCCAGCCTGCCGCTGATCGGCCTGGGCGCCGTCGAGCGGGCGCTGAAGAAACGCAAGCACCGCCCGATGTTCATGGTCGACCTGGCCGTGCCGCGCGACATCGAGCCCGAGGTCGCCCAGCTGGACGACGTCTATCTCTATACGGTCGACGAGCTCGCCGCCCAGGTGCAGACCGCCGGCGAGAAACGCCAGGCCGCCGTGGCCCAGGCCGAGGCCATCGTCGAGACCGGCGTGCAGAGCTTCATGCACTGGCTGGACCAGCGCCACACCGTGCCTCTGATCCAGGCTCTGCATGCCCAGGCCGACGACTGGCGGGCGCTGGAGATCGCCCGCGCCCGCAAGCTGCTGGCCAAGGGCGCGGACGTGGACGAGGTGCTGGATGCGCTGTCCAAGGGCATCACGCAGAAGCTGCTTCACGGCACGCTGGCCGAACTGCACGCCAGCGACGGCGAGCAACGCCTGCAGTTGGCCCAGACGGTGTCGCGCCTCTTCCTGCGCGGCAAGCAGTCTTAGCGGCGCTCTCAAGCCGCCGCTCGGTGCATCGCTTGCGCCGCCCCTGACCGCATTCCCGTTCCGTGCCCATGAAAGACTCCCTGCGCCAGCAGTTCGACCGCCTCGGCTTCCGCCTCGCCGAGCTCGACACCATCCTTGCCGACGGCAGCGTCGCCTCGGACATGAAGCGCTACCGCGCGCTGACCAAGGAGCAGGCCGAGGTGTCTGGCCTGGTCGAGCGCTACCGGCGCTATCTGCAACACGAGGCCGATCTCGCCGCGGCACGCGACATGCTGGCGGACGCTGAGATGGCGGAGATGGCCCGCGAGGAAATTGCGTCCAACGAGACAGCACTGACGTCGCTCGACGCAGAGTTGCAACTCGCGCTGATCCCCAAGGATCCGGACGACGAGCGCAACGCCTTCCTCGAAATCCGCGCCGGCGCCGGTGGCGACGAGGCGGCCCTGTTCGCCGGCGACCTGGCGCGCATGTATCTGCGCTTCGCCGAAGGTCAGGGCTGGCGCACCGAAATCCTGTCCGAGAACATCTCCGACCTCGGCGGCTACAAGGAACTGGTCGTGCGCGTCGAGGGCGATGCCGTCTACGGTCGTCTCAAGTTCGAATCCGGCGGCCACCGCGTGCAGCGCGTGCCGGCGACCGAAACCCAGGGCCGCATCCACACCAGCGCCTGCACGATCGCCGTGATGCCCGAGCCCGACGAGGCCGAGGTCATCACGCTGAACCCGGCCGACCTGCGCATCGACACTTTCCGTGCCAGCGGCGCCGGTGGCCAGCACATCAACAAGACCGATTCCGCCGTGCGCGTCGTCCACCTGCCCACCGGCATCGTGGCCGAATGCCAGGACGGCCGCAGCCAGCACAGCAACAAGGCCAAGGCGCTGCAGGTGCTGCAGGCGCGCATCCAGGAGAAGGAACGCAGCGAGCGCGCCGCCAAGGAGGCTGCCACGCGCAAGGGGCTGATCGGCAGCGGCGACCGCAGCGACCGCATTCGCACCTACAACTTCCCCCAGGGCCGCCTGACCGACCACCGCATCAACCTGACCCTCTACAAGCTGGGCCAGATCATGGACGGCGACCTCGGCGACGTCATCCAGGGCCTGCAGGCGGCGCAGGCGGCCGAGCAGTTGGCTCAGCTCGAAGAAGGCCGGGCGTGACAATCGATGAGGCGCTCGCCCTCGCCCGCCAGCTCGGCGTCGAGCGCGGCGATGTGCAGACGCTGCTCGGCCACCTGACCGGCCAGGGCCGCGCCTGGCTTGTCACCCACGGCGACGCACTCGCACCCGGCGCCGAAGCCGCGCTGCAAAGGCTGGCCGCAGGTGAACCGCTGGCCCACCTGACCGGCTGGCAGCCCTTCCACGGTCTGATGCTGCAGGTCACGCCGGCCACGCTGATCCCTCGGCCGGACACCGAAACCCTGGTCGACTGGGCGCTGGAACTGCTCGCCGCCCTGCCGGGCCAATCCAGCGTCGCCGACCTCGGCACCGGCAGTGGCGCCATCGCGCTGGCCATCAAGGCCGCCTGCCCGCACGCCCAGGTCACGGCCGTTGACTTCAGCGCCGACGCCTTGGCTGTTGCTCGCGCCAATGGTGAACGCCTGGGTCTGGCCGTTGACTGGCGGCACGGCAACTGGTTCGCGCCGCTGGCCGACCGGCGCTTCGACCTCGTCGTCAGCAACCCGCCCTATATCGCCGGCGACGACCCGCATCTGCCAGCCCTGCGCCATGAGCCGATCACGGCCCTGACGCCTGGAGGTGACGGACTGGCCGACCTGCAAACCCTGATTGATGTTGCACCGCAACACATCAACGATGGCGGCTGGCTGCTGATGGAACACGGCTGGGACCAGGCCGAAGCGGTCGCCGCCCGCCTGGCCGCACGGGGTTTTGCCCAGGCCATGCTGAGATGCGATCTGRCTGGTCGACCCCGGGCCAGCGGGGGCCGCTGGCGTGCAACTAGCTGAAACCTCCCCGAAATGTGTGATGTATTGCTGCCAGTT
>NZ_JBFULE010000356.1:0-5331 GCF_056400485.1 Roseateles sp. P5_B10 | reverse complement strand
GTGATGGTGGGCTCGGCCTCCATGGCCATCGTGCTGGCGGGCGGCAGCTGGTTTCTCGGGGTTTACCTGGGGTGGGGCCTGGTTGGCGTGTGGATTGCTTATGCCGCTGATGAATGGATTCGCGGCCTTTTGATGTGGCGGCGTTGGGCGACACTCGGCTGGCTGCCCCATGCCCGTGCGGCTCACCGGCGGCTGCGCCACAGCCGGGCCCATTGATTCGCGTGAATCGGTATTTTCCTATCCAGTAAAACTTGAGGGATGTTTTCTACAATGCGCCCCTTCCGCCTTGCTCACCCCATGCCCATGACGACCTCTCTGCCCCGTCTTGCTGCCTTGACCCTGCTGGTCGCATCGGCCATGGCCCAGGCCCAGCAGCCCGCGGTGATCTTCGACATGGGCGGCAAGTTCGACAAATCCTTCAACCAGGCCGGCTACCAGGGCGCCGAGCAGTGGAAGAAGGAAACCGGCAAGACCTATCTCGAGTTCGAGATCAGCAACGACACCCAGCGCGTGCAGGCCATCCGCCGCATGGCCGAGCGGGGTGCCAGCCCCATCATCAGCATCGGCTTCGCCCAGGCGTCGGCCCTGCAGCAGGTGGCCAAGGACTTCCCCAAGACCCAGTTCGCCATCATCGACGCCAAGGTCGACCTGCCCAATGTGCAGTCGCTGCTGTTCAAGGAGCACGAAGGCAGCTACCTCGTCGGCGCCATGGCGGCCCTGGTCACCAAGACCAACAAGGTCGGCTTTGTCGGCGGCATGGACATCCCGCTGATCCGCAAGTTCCAGTGCGGCTACGAGCAGGGCGCCAAGGCGACGAACCCCAAAATCGAGGTGTTCGCCAACATGACGGGCACCACATCGACTGCCTGGAACGACCCGACCCGCGGCGGTGAGCTGGCCAAGAGCCAGTTCGCCAAGGGTTCGGACGTCGTCTTTGCCGCCGCCGGCGGCACAGGCGTTGGCGTGTATCAGGCCGCCAAGGACGCTGGCAAGCTCGCCATCGGCGTGGACAGCAACCAGAACCACATCCAGCCCGGCACGATGCTGACCTCCATGGTCAAGCATGTGGACGTGGCCGTCTACAACGTGCTGAAGGCCTGGAAGCCCGGCGTCAGCGTGCTGGGCCTGAAGGAAGGCGGCGTCGACTATGCGCTGGACGACAACAACGCCAAGCTCATCACGCCACCGCTGAAGGCCAAGGTTGAAGCCATCAAGGCCGACATCATTGCCGGCAAGGTGAAGGTGGCCGACTACATGGCGGACAACGCTTGTAAGTTCTGAGCGGCGCGATGACGCCCGCCGTCCGCCTCCGGGCGATTTCCAAGCGCTTTGGCGCGGTCCAGGCCAACCGCGAGGTGTCCTTCGACATCGCCGCGGGCAGCGTGCATGGCCTCGTCGGCGAGAACGGCGCGGGCAAGAGCACGCTGATGGCCATCCTGTATGGCTACTACCACGCCGATTCAGGCCATATCGAGGTCAACGGCCAGCAGGTCCACATCGCCAATTCCCAGCAGGCCATTGCCCTGGGTATCGGCATGGTGCACCAGCACTTCATGCTGGTCGACACGTTGACCTGCCTGGAAAACATCATGCTGGGCGCCGAAGGGCGCTTCTTCCTGGCGCCGGCCAAGGCCGAGGTGCGCAAGAAGCTGCAGGCGCTGATGCAGGAGACCGGCCTCACCGTGCAGCTCGACGCCGTGGTGGCCGACCTGCCCGTGGGCGAGTTGCAGCGCCTGGAAATCCTGAAGGCGCTGTACCGCGGCGCCAAGATCCTGATCCTGGACGAGCCGACGGCCGTGCTGACTCCGCAGGAGACCGACCAGCTTTTCGTCACGCTGCGCCGCTTGAAGGAGCGCGGCACGACGCTGATCCTCATCACGCACAAGCTGCGGGAGGTCATGAGCCTGTGCAGCGCCGTCACGGTGATGCGGGCGGGGCAGGTGGTCGAGACGCGACCGATCGCTGAGTGGAGCGAGGAGTCGCTGGCCGAGTCCATGGTGGGCCGCAAGGTCACGCTGGGCCGTCCCGAAGGCCTGGAGGTCCACGCCGGGGAGGTGCGCCTGCAGGCGTCCGGCCTGAGCCTGAAGCATGCCAATGGCGTGCCGGCTTTGAAGGACGTGAGCCTGACACTGAAGGCCGGCGAGATCGTCGGCGTTGCCGGTGTGTCGGGCAACGGGCAGAGCGAGCTGCTGGAGGTGCTGTCCGGCCTGCGCGCGCCTGAGGGCGGCCGGCTGGAGCTGGGCGGCAAGGCCTTCACGCCGGAGGGCTGGCTGGACACCGCGCAGGCTCGGCCGCTGCGCCTGGCCCATGTGCCCGAGGACCGGCATGCGGTGGGCTTGGTCATGAGCTTCCCGGCCTGGGAGTCGGCCGTGCTGGGCTACCAGAACCTGCCCAAGTACCGCAAAGGCGCGGCGATGAACCACGCCGCGATGCGCGACGCGACGCGTGCCATGCAAGAGCGCTTCGATGTGCGCCCGCGCGACGAGAACCTGGGCTCGTCCAAGTTCTCCGGCGGGAATCAGCAAAAGCTCATCCTGGCGCGCGAGATCGGCGAGCAGCCCACCGTGCTGCTGGTGGGCCAGCCCACCCGCGGGGTCGACATCGGCGCCATCGAATTCATCCACGGCCAGTTGCGCGCGCTGCGCGACGCCGGCTGTGCGGTGCTGCTGGTCAGCAGCGAGCTGGACGAGATCCTGGCCTTGGCCGATCGCGTGGTCGTCATGAACTGCGGCCGCATCACCGGTGAACTCGCCATTGAAGATTGCGACGAGAAGCGACTTGGTCTGCTGATGGCTGCACAAGAAGAACGAGTGGCTGCATGAGCCAACCCCTGACTCTCCCCCGCTGGATCGACATCGGCCTTCTGCCGCTATGGAACCTCGCCATCGCCCTGGTCGTGGCAGGCCTCGTGGTCATGGTCATCGGCCACAGCCCCTGGCAGGCGCTGACAGTGCTGCTCAACGGCGCCCTGGGCAGCGTGCGCGGCCTGGGCTATTCGCTGTACTACGCGACGACCTTCATCTTCACGGGCCTGGCGGTCGCCGTGGCCATCCATGCCGGCCTGTTCAACATCGGTGGCGAAGGCCAGGCGACGCTGGGCGGCGTGGGCGTGGCCCTGGTTGCGCTGTGGCTGGGCGCCAAGCTGCCGGCCGTCGTCATGCTGCCGCTGCTTGTCATCGCCGCGGCCTTCTTCGGCATGCTGTGGGCGGCGCTGCCGGCTTATCTGCAGGCCTGGCGCGGCAGCCACATCGTCATCACGACGATCATGTTCAACTTTCTCGCTGCGGCGCTGAACGGTTATCTGCTGGTGAACTGGTTGCGTCCGGCCGGCAGCATGTCCGTCGAGTCGGCCGAGTTCAGCGAATCCGCCCGCATGCCGGCTCTGCACCAGATGGCTGCCGCGCTGGGCTATGAGTTGCCGTCGTCGCCGCTCAACCTCAGCCTTGTCATCGCGCTGATCGCCTGCGTCTTCGTCGGCTGGTTCCTGTGGAAAAGCGCCGCCGGCTACGCGGTCCGCTCAGTCGGCAGCGCGCCGCGCGCGGCCCACTACGCTGGCATCCGCCCGCGCGCCCAGGTCTTGATCGCCATGGCGATTTCCGGTGCGCTGGCCGGCATGGTTGGCATCAACGAGATTTCGGGCGTGCAGGGCAAGCTGACGCTGGACTTCGTCGCCGGCGCCGGCTTCACCGGCATCGCCGTGTCGCTGATGGGCCGCAACCATCCGGTCGGCATCGTGCTGGCCTCGCTGCTGTTCGGCGTGCTCTACCAGGGCGGCGTCGAGGTCTCGTTCGAGCTGCAAGGCTTCAGCCGCGAGATGGTGGTCACGGCGCAAGGCCTGATCGTGCTGTTCTCGGGCGCGATGGCCACGGTCAGCGCGCCGCTGTTTGCGCGCCTCTACGGCATGGTGAAGGGAGGCCGCTGATGGATGAAGTCCTGATTGCCTCGGTGCTGGCGTCCACGCTGCGCGTCAGCGCGCCGCTGCTGCTGTGCGCGATGGCGGGCGTGCTGTCCGAGCGCGCCGGCGTCGTCGACCTGGGCCTGGAAGGCAAGATGCTGTTCGCCGCCTTCGCGGCGGCTGCGGCTGCCTCGGTTACGCACTCCACGGCCTATGGCGTGATGGCGGCCATTGCCGTCGCCTGTATTGCCTCGCTGTTGCATGGCTTTGCCTGCGTGACCAACCGCGGCGACCAGGTCGTCTCCGGCGTCGCGCTGAACATGATCGCCGCGGGCCTCACAGTCGTGCTCGGCATCGCCTGGTTCCAGCAGGGTGGGCAGACGCCGCCCATCGACCCCGACGTGCGCCTGACGGCCATCGCCAAGGGCTTTGCCGAGCCGCAGCCAGGCAACTGGTTCGCCTCCGTCTTCGGTCACGGCCTGCTGAGCCACAACGTGCTGGTCTACGTCGCCTTCCTGATGGTGGCTGCCGTCTGGTTCTTCTTGGAGCGCACCCGCCCGGGCCTGCGCCTGCGTGCCGTTGGTGAGAACCCGGCCATGGTGGAAGCCGCCGGCATGTCCGTGCAGGGCTTGCGCTACCAGGCGCTGCTGATGAACGGCGTGCTCTGCGGCCTGGCCGGCTCCTACCTGACGCTGGCGCAGAACGCGTCCTTCTCGCCCAATATGACTGCCGGCCGCGGCTTCATAGCGCTGGCCGCGATGATCTTCGGCAAGTGGAAACCATTGCCGACCATGGCGGCCTGCCTGCTGTTCGGCTTCCTGGACGCGGTCGCGATCCGCATGCAGGGCGTCCAATTGCCTGGTATCGGCGAAGTGCCCGTGCAGCTGATCCAGGCTTTGCCGTACATCTTGACGGTCGTCCTGCTGGCGGGCTTCATCGGGTCCGCCATCGCCCCGAAGGCATTGGGCAAGCCCTACGTGAAGGAACGCTGATGGAACTGACCCAAGACCTGCTGAACCGCCTGCTCGCCGAATCGCTGCGCGCCCGCGAGTTCTCGCACTCGCCGTATTCGAAATACAAGGTCGGCGCGGCCATCCTCGACGAGCAGGGCCGCATCCACATCGGCGCCAACATGGAGAACGCGTCCTACCCCCAGGGCTGGTGCGCCGAGCCCTCGGCGCTGACGGCCATGATCATGGCCGGTGGCAAACAGGCCCGCGCAGTGCTGGTGACTGGCCCCGGCCCGGACATCATCACCCCCTGCGGCGGCTGCCGACAGAAGCTGCGGGAGTTCTCCGTTCCTGAAGAGCTTGTCGTCATTGCCGGCGATCCTGGCGGCATCCGCCAACGCTGGACCCTGGCCGAATTGCTGCCCCACAGCTTCGGGCCCAGTCACTTGCACATCTGAGGTTTTCCCATGATCGACAACAAAACCC
>NZ_JBFULE010000355.1:0-5342 GCF_056400485.1 Roseateles sp. P5_B10 | reverse complement strand
GTGTCGCGTTGCGGAAGCCTCCGGGTGTGTAGTCCATCGGGCCGACCAGCATGCGCGTGTACGGCAAGGTCACGTTGTGGCTGGGGGTGGTGCGCGTGGTCATCTTGCTCCACTCGGCACCGAGCACGCCCTCCTGCGTGATGTAGTTGGGATAGGTGCGCTGCAGGCCGGCGGGCACATRGGCGCCGTGCAGGTCCAGCAGCAGCTTGCGCTTGGCGGTGGCGGCGGCAATGCGCTCGTAGAAGTCCACCACCTGCTGGTCGTCACGGTTCATGAAGTCGACCTTGACGCCCTTGATGCCCCAGCGGACGTAGGTGTCCAGCACCTCGTCCATGCGTGCGTCCACATGCGCCCAATGCGCCCACAGCATCAGGCCCACGCCCTTGGCTGCGGCGTAGCGCGCGAGTTCGGGCATGTCGATGCCCTTGGCCGGTCGCGTGATGTCGGTCTCCGGGCTGGCATCGCAGCAGCCGCTCGGGCCGGAGGCCCAGTTCGCGTCGATGAGGTAGTAGGGGAAACCGGACTCGGCGGCGAAGTCGATGAAGCGCTTGTAGGCGCCCATGTCGGGCTTCATGCCGACCAGCGGGCCGGACCACCAATCCCATGCCGCCTTGCCGGGCTTGACCCAGCTGAAGTCACCTTGCGGCGCCGGATTGAGGTTGCCGACGAGGTGCGACTCGATCAGCTTGCCGGCCTGGTCGGCCAGCATGACGGCACGCCAGGCGGTCGTCAGCCCGGCCGGCGAGACGAAGGCCGGGCCGGCGCGTCCCGGCACGCCGGACAGTTGGAGGCGCAGCGCCTCACCCTCGCGCCGCAGCGAGGCACCGGTGTAGCCCTTCAGGTTGGCCTGCGTGATGGCGTAGTGGGTGCGGCCCGACGGCGTGGCGCAGACTACCGGCACGTCGTAGGCGGCGTCGGCCTTGAATTGCGAGACCTTCAGGCGCTCGAACGCCTGCTCGTGCGAACCGTCGGTGGGCGTAACCAGGCAGGTCGGGTCGCCCGCCGGCACGAAGGCCGTGCGCTCGCCGCGCAGCTTCACCGGTCCGGTGTCTTCCAGGCGGTAGCGGAAGGCAACGCCGTCGTCGTAGGCGCGTGCATCGATGAAGAGGCGGCGGCCGGAGCCTGCCTCGCGGAAGGTGAGCGTGGCGCCGCGGTAGTGGTCGCGGGCCGTGGCCGCCTTCGTAGCGACGAGAGGAATGACGCGGTCCTCCGCGACGTCCTGGCGCGACTCCAGCGTCAACGCGCCGAGGGCTTGGCCGTCCAGATCAAGCCCCAGCGGTGAGGGAGCGATGACGGCTTCGCCATGGCGGCTGACGCTGAACTGGCCGCCGTTGTCGGCGATGCGCAGCGCGACGTGGCCATCGGGCGAGGTGATGACGGCGTCGGCCGCGTAGGCGCCCGATGCGGCCAGGGCGAGCGCGGCGATGGCGAGGTGGGTGGTGGTCTTCATGGATGTGTGAGCAGAGTTGGGGCTGGAGAGCGGTTAGCCCAGGCGTATTTCGACGGCGTGCCCGGTGTAGACCACCTCGCGCAGCGGGTTGGATTGCAGCGTCGGCACGCCGTCGCCGAGGCGGTGGATGCGCAAGCGCTTGGTCGTGCGCATGCCCGCGAAGCGCCCGTTGCGCGCCGCCAGGCGCAGCACGCCGCGCTTGTCGTCCCAGGTCATGCGGATCACGCTGAACCCGCCCTTCTCGTAGGCATAGTCCAGGCCGCTGTCCTCGTAGAGGTCGAAAGCGCCGTTGGCGCCAGGCACGACGTAGAGGTCGAGCACCTCACCGGTGGCCTCGGCGGTGGACTGCAGCACCGGCCCGAGCGGCAGGATGCTGCCCGCGCGCAGGTGCAGCGGCATGCGCTCCAGCGGCGACGCCACGTCATGCGTGCGGCCGCCCGCGCGCCGTTCTCCCGTCCAGAAATCGACCCAGCCGCCCGCAGACTGCGGCAGGTACACGGGCCAGCTCGACACGTCAGGCGCCAGCACTGGCGCCACGTGCAGGGCGCGGCCGAACATGTAGCTGTGCGCCTGGTCCAGGGCCTGCTGGTCCTGCGGGAAATCGAACACGAGCGGCCGCATGATCGGTGCGCCCTTTGCATGCACCTCGTGGGCCAGGCTGTAGAGGTAGGGCAGCAGTTGGTAGCGCAGCTCCAGATACTGGCGCGCCACCGCCTCCACCGTGTCGCCATAGCGCCAGAACTCGGTGTTGGTCATGTAGCCGTGCACGCGTTGCAGCGGCAGGAAGGTCGCGTACTGGAACCAGCGGATCAGGCGCTCGTGGTAGGCCTTGTCGGTGTACTGGCCGTCGCCCGGACGGAAGAATCCACCGGCGTCGACCGTCCAGTAGGCATAGCCGGCGGCGGCCATGTTGAGGCCCGCGGGGATCTGCCGCTTGAGCGTGTCCCAGTCGTTGCCGATGTCGCCCGACCAGGTGGCTGCCGCATGCCGTTGCTGCCCGGGGAAGGCCGAGCGCGTCATGATCATCACGCGCCGGTCAGGTGCCGCCTGGCGCTGGCCTTCGTAAACGGTACGCGTGACGTACCACGGGTAGGCCAGGCGCACGCGCTCACCACGGCCTGCGGCCGTACGCCGGCCCACCAGGTCGTCGTTCTCGGGCTCCGTCGCGTCTTGCCACCAGGCGTCGATGCCGAGCTTGAGCAGGCGTTCGCGCTGGTTGTTCCAGTAGAAGGCGGCGGCCTTGGGGTCGAAGAAGTCGATCCAGTCGGTCTGGTCGATGTAGTGACCGCCGGCTGCAGCGGCGCGGCCGAGCCCGGTGTCGCGCCCGATCTTGGCCCACACCGACAGCATGAGCCGCCCGTTCAGGCCGTGTACCTCGCGCATCATCGCGGCAGGATCGGGGTAGTGATCCTCGTCGAAGCGCATCGCGTTCCAGCCGTGGCGGCCCCAGTACTGCCAGTCCTGCACCATCACGTCGACGGGCAGCTTGCGGCGGCGGAACTCGCGCAGCGTGTCGACGATCTCTGCCGACGAACGGAAGCGTTCGCGGCAGTGGATGTAGCCATAGGCCCAGCGCGGCATCATTGGCGTGGCGCCGGAAATCTCGCGGTAGCCCTCGAACACCTCGTCCGCGCTCGGGCCGGCGATGACGATGTAGTCGATGGCATCGGCCACCGGTGAGCGCCACGTTGTGGTCGCGCGCACGGCGCCGAAGCGCAGGGAGGGAGAGTCATCCTTGTCGGCGTGGATGCGCACCTGGTGTTCGCCTGCCGGCAGCTCGACGACAAAGCCGACCGTCGGCGGCAGCCAGTGGTTCGCGATCTCGACGCAGGACTTGCCGTCGATCTCGACCGAGTGGCGCGAACCCATCGCGCGGCCGACGTCGAGGAGGAAGGCGAAGCGGCCGGCCGTTTCCGTGCGGAACGTGCCTTCAAAGCGCGTCAGGTTTCGCACGACCTGCGCATTGCCCGTGGTCGTCGTCACATCGACGACTTCGGCCTTGTTCTCGGCTTTGATGCGACCCAGCGCCACCTGCTGCTCGGGCATGTTCAGCTCGGCCATGCCGTTGTTGTGCCAGAGCAGGCCGTAGCCGCGGCTGGACAGCATGAACGGCAGGCTGATCTGCGTGTTCACCTGCGTCAGGCGGCGCGGGTGGCCGCGCAGGTCCATGGCGCCGTCCTGGAAGCAGCCGGTGCCGTAGAGCCGTTCGTCGGCGGGTGACTCGAACACCTGCTCGGCGATGAACACAGGCTCGTCGCCCAGCCGCGACGGCGTCAGCCGCCGGGTGCCTGGCGCTTCAGCGAGCAGCAAGGCGCCGTTGCGGTCGAAGAAGCGCAGCGCCCCGGTGCCGTTGTCCACCTCGCAGCGGATGGCCGGCAGTTCCAGGCGGGTCGCATCAGCGCCCGGCGTCTGCTTCATCAGGAGCTTGGCACGGCCGGGCAGCAGCGCGAGGCTTGGTGGTGGCGCCGGCGTTGAGGCCTGCGTTGAGGCCTGCGAAGGAAGGAAGCGCACTCGCAGCGCCCGGTCGCAGAGCGCGCTGATCCGCAGCGTGCCCTGGGGCGTCGTCAGCACCCATTCCGGGGCTGGCGACGGGTGCGCGCGGCGGGCCTCGGCGTTCCCCGGCGCCAGGTTGCCGGCGGCGGCGTTCGCCACGCCGGACAAGGAGGCCGTCGCGGCCGTTGCCGCCGCAGCGCCCAGTGGGGTGGCGGCAGCAGCGAGGGCGGCCCGCAACGCCTCGCGCCGGGAGAGGGTGTGCTTGGTGTATTTCATGTCATCGCTCTGGTTTTGATGGGCAAGACGGTGGGGTAGGGCGCGTTGAACATGGTCTTGCATGTCTACAAGGTCAGCGCATCCACACGCTCCGGGATCTCGCGGTCCGGCATGCCGCGCACGTCCCTGGCCGAGAAATCGCTGACGCCGCGCAGCACGAACAGCGCCGCCCCGCCGTGCCCGCGCCGCAGATTGACGGCATGGAAGCTGGCATCGCTGACATCGTCCAGCACGACCGCGGTTCGCCCCTCCGGCTTSACGTAGCCRACCTTGACGTGATGARCCTCGATGGCCTTCACATGGCGCATGTAAAACGCATACGCCGGSGCCTTGCCGAACATGCCGGGCTCCGGATATCCGTTTGCGTTTTCGGGCGGAACCACCTTGCTCCAGGCCGCATCGCCGCCGCCTTGCRTTTCTATCTGCACATTGCTGATGCGAATATCCTCGATCAGRTGCCCTTCCAGCCCGGCAATGGTGCTKGCGTGATTGACGTGCGCACCGGACACCACAAYRTTGCTGATATTGATGCGCTTGATCGTGCCCACCSGCGGCTKRTTCGGTCCGCGCAGGCGCGCGCCCAAGCGKATGAAGATCGGATCGTTCACCACGTTGCGCATGGTGATGTTGGARATCGTCAGGTCCTCGATGTGCGAACCGTCCACGCTCTCGATCGCCAGGCCSCGGCACTCGTCGAAAATGCAGTTCGTGATGGYGATGTTCTTGAAGTCRCCATTCGATTCGGTGCCCATCTTGATGCGGCCGTATCGCCCCGACCGGTATTCCGGYGCACTGCGCTTGAAGGTGCCRTCAATCASGCTGCCCTCGTCGAAATTYCCCGAYACCAGGCARTCSGATATCGTGATGTTYTCGCAGTGCTGGATGCGCCCCAGGCCGTAGCTGGCCTTGAGGCAGATCGCATCGTCCCAGGGCGTGTTCAGGCTGCAATTCGTGACGCGCACGTTGCTGCAGGCGTCGATATCCATGCCGTCGCGGTTGGTGTCGATGATCAAGTGATCGATCAGCAGATTGCTGCAGCCGGTCGCCAATATGCCGAAGTGGCCGCCATGCAGGATCGAGAAATCACGCAAGGTCACGTTGCGGCACTCGCGCAGCGCAATCG
>NZ_JBFULE010000354.1:0-5359 GCF_056400485.1 Roseateles sp. P5_B10 | reverse complement strand
GCATGGAGAAGATCGAGTGGGGCCCGAACTGGGAGGAGATCCTCGGCGGCGAGTTCAGCAAGCGCAGCAAGGACAAGAACTTCGACGACATCCAGAAGGACATCTACGGCCAGTTCGAGAACACCTTCATGATGTACCTGCCGCGGCTGTGCGAGCACTGCCTGAACCCGGCGTGCGTGGCGAGTTGCCCGTCGGGCTCGATCTACAAGCGCGAGGAAGACGGCATCGTGCTGATCGACCAGGACAAGTGCCGCGGCTGGCGCATGTGCGTGTCAGGTTGCCCCTACAAGAAGATCTACTACAACTGGAAGAGCGGCAAGGCCGAGAAGTGCATCTTCTGCTACCCGCGCATCGAAGCGGGCCAGCCCACCGTCTGCTCCGAAACCTGCGTTGGCCGCATCCGGTATCTCGGCGTGCTGCTGTACGACGCCGACCGCATTCTCGAGGCCGCCGCCACGCCCAACGACAAGGACCTCTACCAGGCCCAGCTCGACCTCTTCCTGGACCCCTTCGACCCCGCCGTCATCAAGCAGGCGCGGGCTGACGGCATCCCGGAGAACTGGCTGGAAGCGGCGCGCAACAGCCCGGTCTACAAGATGGCCGTGGACTGGAAGGTGGCGCTGCCGCTGCACCCCGAGTACCGCACGCTGCCCATGGTCTGGTACGTGCCGCCGCTGTCGCCCATCAGCGCGGCGGCCAACGCCGGCCAGCTGGGCGAGGTGGGCGAGCTGCCCGACGTGAAGCAGTTGCGCATCCCCGTGCAGTACCTCGCCAACCTGCTGACCGCGGGCGACACCGTGCCCGTCGTCGGCGCGCTGGAGCGCATGCTGGCCATGCGCGCCTACCAGCGCGGCGTGCACGTGGACGGCGTGAAGAACCTGGCCGTGCTCGATCAGGCCGGCCTCTCCGAAGCCCAGGTGCAGGACATGTACCGCGTGATGGCCATCGCCAACTACGAGGACCGCTTCGTCATCCCGACGTCGCACCGCGAGTACGCCGAGAACGCCTTCAACGTGCGCGGCGGCTGCGGCTTCAGCTTCGGCAACGGCTGCTCCGAGGGCGTGACGGAAACGAGCCTCTTCGGCTCGGAGAAGAAGCGAACCATCCCCATCAAGGCAACGATCTGAGGGCCGCCATGTTCACCAAACCCACCCACGCCCCCTACAGCCTGCGCGTGCTCGCCGCGCTGCTGCGCTACCCGGATGCGGCCTTGCGTGCCGCCGTGMCCGAGCTGCAGCAGGCCCTGCGCGCCGAGGCCGCGCTGCCGGCGGCTCGCATCGACGAGCTGTGCGCGCTGCTGCAGCATCTTCATCGCGACGACCCCTTCGCCGTGGAAGCCGATTTCGTCGACCTCTTCGACCGCGGCCGCGGCACGGCCCTGCACCTGTTCGAGCACATCCACGGCGACTCGCGCGAGCGTGGCCCGGCCATGGTCGACCTGCAGCAGACCTACGAGCGTGCGGGCCTGTACCTCGCGCCCGGCGAGCTGCCCGACCACCTGGCCGTGGTGCTGGAGTACGCCAGCACGCAGCCGGCCCGCGAGGCACACGACTTCCTCGCCGAGATCGCTCACATCACGCGGTCCATCTTCAGCGCGCTGAAGCGTCGCCAGAGCCCCTATGCCAGCGTGCTGGCCGCCGCGCTGGAGTTGGCGGGCGAGCGCGCCGAGCGCGTCGAGATTCCGCCCGAGCCCGAGCTCGACGAAGACTGGGCCGAGCCCGAGGCCTTCGGCGGCTGCTCGTCGGCCGGCCAGTCGCGGCCCGAGCAGCCGCAGCCCATCCACATCGTGCGCAAGCCCAGTGCGCATCAACCGGGAGCCCAGGCATGAACGCCGTCCACAACTTCCTGTTCGTGGTCTACCCCTACATCTGCCTGGCCGTCTTCCTGATGGGCAGCCTGGCCCGCTTCGATCGCGATCAGTACACCTGGAAGAGCGACAGCTCGCAGCTGCTGCGCAGCCGGGGCATGAAATGGGGCAGCAACCTCTTCCACGCCGGCATCCTGTTTCTGTTCGTTGGCCACACGGTAGGCATGCTGACGCCTCATGCCGTCTACGAGCACTTCATCAGCCCTGCAACTAAGCAGATGCTGGCCATCGTTGCCGGCGGCGTGGCCGGCACGTTCTGCTTCATTGGCCTGTCGATGCTGATCTGGCGCCGCATGACCGACCCGCGCATCCGCCTCACCAGCCACCGCACCGACCTGGCCATCCTGTGGATCCTGTGGGTGCAGCTGAGCCTGGGCCTCATCACGCTGCCGTTCTCGCTGGCGCACGCCGACGGCACGGTCATGCTGGTGCTGAGCGACTGGGCGCAGCGCATCGTCACCTTCAACCCCGACGCTAGCGGCCTCGTGGCGCTGGCCTGGCCCTACAAGGTCCACATGGTGCTGGGCATGACGATCTTCCTGCTGTTCCCGTTCAGCCGCCTCGTGCACGTGTGGAGCGGGCTGGCCTCGGTTTTCTACGTCTTCCGTCCGTATCAGGTTGTGCGCTCGCGTCGCCTGAATCTCCCGAAGTGAGGCAGGCCATGGCTTACGTCAACCACATCGAAATCGCCGCCGTCGAAGAGGCGCTGGACGAGGCCGCGCTGCGCCAGCGCGCCTGCACCGAGCTGCTGCGCCAGCGCGCCATCGAGCTGGGCCTGCTTGCTGCAGACGACCCCGCGCCGCGCGAGGGAGCGCTCAGCGAGGCGGCCAGCCAGGCCATCGAGGCGCTGATTGCCCAGGAGCTGGCCGGCCCCGAGCCGGACGAGACGGCCTGCCGGCGCCACTACGAGGCCAACGCGCGCCACTACGCCCAGGGCGAGCGCGTGCAGGTGCGCCACATCCTGTTCGCCGTCACGCCGGGCGTGGACGTGGGCCTGCTGCGCCAGCGCGCCGAAGGCCACCTGATCCAGCTGCGCGCCAGCGAGGCCGCCGCCTTCACCGAGGCCGCGAAGACGCTGTCCAACTGCCCCAGCGGCGCCGAGGGCGGCGCACTCGGCTGGTTGACAGCCGACGACTGCGCGCCCGAGTTCGCCAAGGAGCTGTTCGGCCGCAGCGAGATCGGCGTGCTGCCGCAATTGCTGCACAGCCGCTTCGGCCTGCACATCGCCGCCATTGACGCGCGCGAGCCCGGCCGGCTGCCGGCCTTCGAGCAGGTGCGCGAGGCGGTGGCCCAGCGCATGCGCCAGCTGCATCAGATCAGCGCGCTGCGCCAGTACCTGCAGACACTGGCCGCGGACGCGCGACTGGAAGGTGTCGAGCTTCAGCAAGCGAGTTCACCATTGGTGCAGTGATGCCCGACGAGCTGCTCGAACGCCTGCGCCGCTTCCAGACCGATGCCTTCCCGCAGCAGCGCTCGCTGTTCCGGCATCTCGTCGACGACGGCCAGCATCCGCTGACACTCTTCATCGGCTGCTCGGATTCGCGCCTCGTGCCCTATCTGCTGACCGGCGCCGGCCCGGGCGAGCTTTTTCTCGTTCGCAACGTCGGCGCCTTTGTGCCGCCGTACGACCAGAGCCAGGGCTTCCACGGCACGGCGGCGGCCATCGAGTACGCGGTGCTGAACCTGCAGGTGCACCGCATCATCGTCTGCGGACACAGCCATTGCGGCGCCATCCGGGCGCTGTACGGCGAGGTGGCGCCGGCCGCGCAGAACCTCGCCCGCTGGCTGGACCTGGGCCGCGAGGCCGCGTTGCCGGTGGCCGAGCCCGGCCCCGAGGTGATGCGCCGCACCGAGCAGCGCGCCATCGTGCTGCAGCTGGAGCGGCTGATGGACTACCCGATGGTGCGCGAGCGCGTCGAG
Organism: Roseateles sp. P5_B10; assembly: GCF_056400485.1. NCBI lineage: Bacteria > Pseudomonadati > Pseudomonadota > Betaproteobacteria > Burkholderiales > Sphaerotilaceae > Roseateles > Roseateles sp. P5_B10. The sequence goes on along the minus strand of NZ_JBFULE010000354.1, from coordinate 1,572 downwards.
GCGCGGTCGCTGACGCTGCACGGCTGGCACTACGTCATCGAGGACGGCGAGGTGCACGTGTTCGACGTGGCCGTTGGCGCCTTCGTGCCCGCCTCGCGCGCCGACAACGCCGGCACCGGGCCCTACCTGCTGAGCAGCGAGGAAGACGGGATGGACGCCAGCGGCGTCCCCATCGTTTAGCCGATAAACACGGTCTCGCCAGTCGGGTTGAACGACAGCAGCCCGCCGAACTCACCGGTCTCCACGCGCTTGGTCAACAGCTCCAGCATGCGCTGGATCTCGCTGGTGGTCGTGCGGCCGGCCAGGGCAGCGGTGAACATCAGTTGCCAGGCCGGCCCGGCGTGGCGCGCCTCGGCGGCCAGGGTCGCAAAGTCCTGCAGCTCGGCCGGGTCCTTGTCCACGCACATCAGCGGGCGCAGCACGCCGCCCTCGCCGGCAGCATGGGCGGCCCGCTGCTCGGGCGTCGCGTCGGGTTCGCACTCGGCCGTGGTGAAAACCATCAGCAGCCGTTGCGGCTCGGGCTGGGCACGGGCCATGGCCAGCAGGTCGTTGAAATGCTCGATGTTCATGGTCGACACCGTAACGCGCTGCCGCCGCGGCGTGCGCGGCGGGCGGACGAGGCGGCCATCGCCCAAAAGGAGTAGGTCGCCGGTGCCCTCGTCCTGCCACGGCCGGATGGGCCGGGCCGGGGCCGCTGCCCAGAATGCCGGCATGGACGCAAGGACCGCCCCTTTGCTTTGGATGCCCCGTGTGATCGCCTCGCTGGCACCGCTGGACGGCACGCTGCGCGACCGCCGCCAGCGTCCCTGGCGCGACCTGCGCATCTCGCTGACCGACCGCTGCAATTTCCGCTGCAGCTACTGCATGCCGCGCAGCCGCTTCGGCCCCGGCCACCGCTTCCTGCCGCAGTCGCAGCTGCTGAACTTCGAGGAGATCGCCCAAGTCGCCTGCCAGGCCCTGGCCCTGGGCGTGCGCACGCTGCGCCTGACCGGCGGCGAGCCGCTGCTGCGCCGCGACCTGACCGGTCTTGTCCGCCAGTTGGCCGAGCTGCGCACGCTGGATGGCACGCCGCCCGACCTGGCACTGACGACCAACGGCAGCCTGCTGGCCGGCCAGGCCGCTGCGCTGCGCGACGCCGGCCTGAACCGCCTCACAGTGAGCCTCGATGCGCTGGATGACACCGTCTTCCAGCGCATGAACGACGTCGGCTTCCCCGTGACCGAGGTGCTGCGCGGGCTGGAGGCGGCGCAGCGCGCGGGCTTCGAGCGCATCAAGGTCAACATGGTGATGCGCCGTAGCGTCAACGACGGCGAAGCGCTGCCGCTGGCCGAGCACTTCCGCGAGAACTTTGGCGCAGGGATGGTGCTGCGCTTCATCGAGTTCATGGACGCCGGTTGCCACAACGGCTGGAAGATGGACGAGGTGCTGCCCAGCGACGAACTGCGTGCGCGCATCGCCGCGCGCTGGCCGCTGCTGCCGCTGCCCGCCACCCGTGGCGGCGAGACGGCGCAGCGCTGGCGCTACGCCGACGGCGCGGGCGAGATCGGCTTCATCAGCAGCGTCAGCCATGCC
>NZ_JBFULE010000353.1:0-5386 GCF_056400485.1 Roseateles sp. P5_B10 | reverse complement strand
GGCAAAGCCCCAGGCCGGCCGCGCAGACGGCATAGCGCCAGCGTGCCGATGCGCCGCGCATCAGCGCCAGCAGCAGGGCCACGGCGGCGCCGACGACGACGCCCTGCCAGACGAAGTTCACGAGGGCCCAGCCCCAGGCAATCATGGCGATGTCCAGGCTCATCAGGCTTCATCTCCCTTCCCGGCCAGCAACTGGCGGATCTCCGCGCGTTCCTTGGCACTGACGTGGTTCTTCAGGGCCGCGAGCACCAAGGCCTTGCCAGAGCCGGCAAAGGCCTTGCTGATGAAGTCCTTCACCAGGGACTGCTGCAGCTTGTCCTGGGCATGCACGGGGGCGTAGAGCTGCGGGCGCTGGCTCTCGTCGCGGGTCAGCAGGCCCTTGCCGTGCATCACCTGCAGCTGGCGCAGTACGGTGGCATAGGTGGCGTCGGGCCGCTCGGGCAGCAGGGCCTCGTGCACGGCCTTCGCATCGGCGGGGCCCAGGCGCCAGAGCACGCGCAGCAGGTCCAGCTCGGCCGCCGTTGGCTTGGAGGAAGGGGTTCGACTCATGGGTTCAGAATAAACGTTCTAGAACGCGATGTCTAGAACATTTGTTCTGAACTTCCCACCGGGCCGAGCGAGGGGCTCTACCTTGCGTCCAGCTCGCGGTGGCGCTTCAGCACATGGCCGTGGTGGCTGAACTGGCGCGCCAGCATCTCGACGAGATACACGGAGCGGTGCTGGCCACCGGTACAGCCAATGGCCACGGTCAGGTAGCTGCGCTGGTCGGCCGCGAAATTGGGCAGCCAGCGCGACAGGAAGCCGGCGATCTGGCCCATCATCAGGCCGACCTCGGGCTGGGCTGCGAGATAAGCCGCCACCGGCGCATCGCGGCCGTTGAGCGGGCGCAGCTCCCGGTCGTAATAGGGATTGGGCAGCACGCGCACGTCGAAGACGAAGTCCGCGTCGCTGGGCACGCCATGCTTGAAGGCGAAGCTCTCGAAAACCAGGGTGAGCTTGGCGCCGACATGCGGGCCGACCAGATCACCGAGCCAGGCACGCAACTGCGCCGGGCGCAGCTGGCTGGTATCGATGACGGTGGACTCGGCCTTGAGCCCGCCGAGCAGTTCGCGCTCCAGCTTGATGGCGTCCAGCAACAGGCGGTGGCTGTCATCGGCCGCGCCTTCCAGCGCGCCGAAGCCGGTGTCGCGGTCCTCGCGCAGCGGGTGAGGCCGGCGTGTCTCGGAGAAGCGCCGCATCAGCGCCTCGTTGTTGGCGTCCAGGAAGATGGAGCGCACCGGCACGCCGGTGGCTCGCAGGTCCTTGAGCAGCGGCAGCATCAGCGGCAGCGAACTCGCCGAGCGCACGTCCACCGCGATGGCGACACGTCGTTCACCGCGTTGCTGCTCCAGGCGCAGGAAGTCCAGCAGCAGCTCCGCGGGCAGGTTGTCCACGCAGAAATAGCCGGCGTCTTCCAGCGCATGCATGGCCACCGACTTGCCGCCGCCGGACATGCCGGTCAGCAGCACGACGTCGCCGTGCAGATCCGTGTCCATGCTCATGACCGGGCCTTGCGCGGCTTGATCGCCGTGGACGCGTCCAGCATCTCCTGCGCATGCGCCAGGCTGGTGGACGACAGGCGCTCGCCGCCCAACATGCGGGCGATCTCGGCCACGCGGGCCTCGCCGGCCACGGGGCTGACGGAGCTGACGGTGCTCGTGCCTTGCAAGGCCTTGGCGACGACGAGATGACGGTCTGCGCACGCGGCCACCTGGGGCAGGTGGGTGACGGCCAGCACCTGGCGCTGGCCGGTTGCCGAATGGCCGAGCTGCTTCATCAGCCGGCCCACGGTCTCGGCGACGGCGCCACCGATGCCGACGTCGATTTCGTCAAAGATCAAGGTGCCGGGCGCGTTGTCGGTTGCGGCCTGGCTGGCCGTCACCGCAATGGCCAGCGCGATGCGCGACAGCTCGCCGCCCGAGGCCACCTTGGCGAGCGGCCGCGGCGTGCTGCCGGCATGGCCGGCGACGAGGAATTCGGCGAATTCGACGCCAAAGCTCTGCGGGCCGTCGGTGGGGTTCAGGGCGATGTCGAACTGGCCGCCCGCCATGCCGAGCTGCTGCATCGCCGCCGTGACGGCGGACGCCAGCTGCGGCGCCGCCTTCTTGCGCGCACGGCTGGCGGCCTGGGCCTCGGCGTCGAAGGCCTGGCGCGCGGCGGCAAGGGCCGCCTCGAGCAGGGTGGGGTCGCTGGCGGCGTCAAGCTGGGCCAGCTCGGTGCGCCATTGCGCGAGCAGGGCCGGCAGCTCGTGAGGCTGGCGGCGGTAGCGGCGCGCCAGCGTCATCCAGGCCGACACGCGCTCGTCCAGCTCGGCCAGGCGGCTGGGGTCGAGATCGGCCTTGTGCAGATAGGCCGACAGCGTGTGGCTGGCGTCCTGCAGCTGGGCCTGCACGTCGCGCAGGGCCTGCACGGCGGGCAGCAGGCGGGCGTCGTGGTCGAGCACGCGTTCGAGCTGGTCCAGCGCGCCGCCGGCAAGGGACTGGGCGCTGGGCTCGGCCTCGTCCAGCGCATCCAGCGCCGACTTGGCCGCGTCGATGAGGGACTGGCCGTGCGACAGGCGCCCGTGCTCGGCGTTCAGCTCCTCCCACTCGTCCTCGGCGGGCGCCAGGCCGTCCAGCTCGCCGATCTGCCAGGCCAGCCGCTCGCGCTCGCGCAGTGCGTCGGCCTGCTGACCCTGGGCCTTTTGCAGCGCCTCGACGGCTTGCTTCCATGCGGCGTGGGCGCGGCCCAGCGGCACAGTGTCCAGCCCCGCGAAGCCATCCAGCAGCTCGCGCACGGCGGCGGGGCGGGTCAGGCCCTGCCAGGCATGCTGGCCGTGGATGTCGAGCAGATGGTCGGCCAGTTCGCGCAGCTGCGTCAGCGTGGCGGCGCCGCCGTTGATCCAGGCGCGGCTTTTTCCCGCGGCGTCGATGACGCGGCGCAGCAGCAGCGTGTCATCGGTGTCGAAACCGGCCTCGTCCAGCCAGGCGCGCAGATGCGCCGGCGTGTCGAACTCGGCGGTGATCTCGGCTTTGGCCGCACCTTCGCGCACCACGCCGGCGTCACCGCGGCCGCCCAGGGCCAACTGCAGCGCGTCGATCAGGATGGACTTGCCAGCGCCGGTTTCGCCGGTCAGCACGGCGAAGCCGGGCTCGAAGTCGAGCTCCAGCGCAGGGACGATGACGAAATCCTTCAGGCTCAGGTGCCGCAGCATGGGTCAGGCTCTAAACATACCAACGCAGTTTGCGTCGCAGGGTCGCGTAATAGCTCCAGCCCTTGGGGTGGAGGAAGCGGACTTGGTGCTGGCTGCGCCGCACGGTGATGGTGTCGCCGTGCAGCAGGCTCGCGAGGCTTTGCATGTCGAAATTCACCGAGGCATCGCGGCCGGCGACGATCTCCAGGCGCACCTCGCCCAGGTCAGGCAGCACGATGGGCCGGTTGGACAGGGTGTGGGGCGCGATGGGCACGATCAGCCAGCCGGCGATGCCGGGGTGCAGGATGGGCCCGCCGGCCGACAGCGCATAGGCCGTGGAACCGGTAGGCGAGGCCACGATGAGGCCGTCGGCGCGCATGTTGGCGACGAACTGCTCGCCGACCTCGATCTTCAGCTCCACCATGCCGGAGCTGCCGCCGCGGCTCACGACCACGTCATTGAGTGCCAGGCCGGAGAAGATGGATTCGCCGTCGCGCCAGACCGCGCCTTCCAGCATCGCCCGCGGCTCGACTTCGTAGTCGCCTGCCAGTACTGGCGCCAATGACTCGCGCCAGCGTTCGATGGGAATGTCCGTGATGAAGCCCAGCCGCCCCTGGTTGATGCCCACCAGCGGAATGCCGTGGCGGGCCATGTCCCGTGCGAAGCCGAGCATCGTGCCGTCACCGCCGATGACCACCGCCAAGTCGCATTGCCGGCCCAGCTCGTCGTTGGACAGCGCTTCATAGCCCGTCAGGCCGGTGTTGAGCGCGGTGTCCGCTTCCAGCGAGACATCCAAGCCCTGGCTGCACAAAAATTGGGCAATCTCCTCCAGCACCGGCCCGATGCCAGGCGCTTGATGCTTGCCCACGATGGCGACATGTCTGAAGCGCTCGGCCATGCGGCAAATTACACCACAGGGGTATCGCCTCTCTCTGCAGGAAAAGGGGTGTCCATAGAATGCGGGCATGCTCGACGAGCGATCTAAATCCCTGCTGAAAACCCTGGTCGAACGCTATATCGCGGACGGGCAGCCGGTCGGCTCGCGCACGCTGTCCAAGGCCTCGGGCCTGGAACTCAGCCCSGCGACCATCCGCAATGTGATGGCCGACCTCGAAGAMCTCGGCCTCATCGCCAGCCCCCACACCAGCGCCGGCCGCATCCCCACGGCGCGCGGCTACCGCCTGTTCGTCGACACCATGCTGACGGCCCAGCCCGGTCTCATTGGCGTGGATGCCGCCCGGCTGCAGCCCGACCAGCCCCAGCGCGTCATCGCCAGCGCGGCGCTGATGCTGTCCAACCTGTCCAGCTTTGTGGGTGTGGTCACGTCGCCGAAGAAGGCCAGCGTCTTCCACCACATCGAGTTCCTGCGCCTGGGCGAGCGCCGCGTGCTCGTCATCCTCGTTGCACCCGATGGCGACGTGCAGAACCGCGTCATCTTCACCGCACAGGACCTCAGCCAGTCCGAGCTTGCCGAAGCCAGCAACCGCCTGAATGCCAACTACGCCGGCCTCACGCTCGAAGCCGTGCGCGAGCGCCTGCGTCATGAGGTGGACGAGTTGCGCGGCGAGATCGCCGGGCTGATGAGCGCGGCGGTGCAGGTCGGTACCGAGGCCATGGTGCAGGAGCAGGAGCAGGTCGTCGTCTCCGGCGAGCGCAACCTGCTGGCCGTGCAGGACTTCAGCCACGACATGGGCAGCCTGCGCCGCCTGTTCGACCTCTTCGAGCAGAAGACGCAACTGATGCGCCTGCTCGACACGTCGAGCCGCGCCGAGGGCGTGCGCATCTACATCGGCGGCGAAAGCCAGGTCGTGCCCTATGAGGAACTGTCCATCGTCAGCGCGCCCTACGAGGTCGACGGCCAGGTGGTGGGCACGCTGGGCGTCATCGGCCCGACGCGCATGGCCTACGACCGCATGATCCAGATCGTCGACATCACGTCGCGGATGGTGGGGCAGGCGCTGTCTCAGCGTTGATGCGACGTCAGCTCAGGGCCTGACTAGAATCCGCGCCTCCTCCCCGGGGGCCGTTAGCTCAGTTGGTCAGAGCAGAGGACTCATAATCCTTTGGTCATTGGTTCAAGTCCAATACGGCCTACCAACAAAATCAATAGGTTAGCTTCAACATCTGGCCTGCTGTAGGTAGGTGGTGTCAACGCCTGGCTGTTGAGGGTGCAGC
>NZ_JBFULE010000352.1:0-5427 GCF_056400485.1 Roseateles sp. P5_B10 | reverse complement strand
TGCTGCGAGCGGCTGCCGACGGCGGCCGAATACGCGCTGCTGGCCTTGGCTTTCGTGGTGCTCCTGCTGCTGCGTCGCCGCCACTGGCTGGCGTTGGCGGGTGCGGTCGCCGTGTTCGCCTTCGCGCAGGCGGGGTTGCGCGCCGAGCTGCGCATGAAGCCCGAACTGCATCCGGCCTGGGAAGGCCGCGATCTGGTGCTGGGCGGCCGCATCGATTCGCTGCCCATCGCCGTCACCGGCCAGGGGGGCGCGCCGGGTTGGCGCTTTGAATTTGCCGTGGACTCGGTCGGCGCAACGGGCACAGCGCTGCCGCCCGAAGTGCCGCGACGTTTGATGCTGTTGGCCTATGACTCAGCGCCCATCACTGCGGGCGAGCGCTGGCGCTTTACCGCCCGCCTCAAGCGCGCCCATGGCCTGGCCAATCCGGGCGGTTTCGATGTCGAGCTGTGGCTGTTCGAGCAAGGCCTGCGTGCCAGTGGCGTCGTGCGCACGGCCGAGCGATTGCAGGCGGCGCCCTGGTGGTCGCTGGACGCCGCGCGCCAGCGCCTGCGCACCGCCATCCGCGAACGCGTGGCCGATCCCGGCATGGCCGGCGTGCTGGCGGCGCTGAGCCTGGGCGACCAGAACGCCATTGCCCACAGCGACTGGAATCTGTTTCGCGATACCGGCGTGAGTCATCTCTTGTCGGTCTCCGGAAGTCACGTCGTCCTGCTCGGCTGGCTGGCCTCCGCACTCGTCGCGCCGCTGTGGCGCCGCAGCCGCTGGCTCTGCCTGCGCATGCCCGCGCCCACGGCGGCACGTTGGCTGGGCGTGGCGGTGGCCTTCGTCTATGCGCTGTTCTCGGGCTGGGGCGTGCCGGCGCAGCGCACCGTCATCATGCTGGCCGCCGTCGCCGCTCTGCGCAGCCTTGGCCTGCGCTGGCCCTGGCCGCTGATGCTGCTGGCGGCCGCCGTCATCGTCACGGCAGCCGACCCCTGGGCGCTGATGCAGCCGGGCTTCTGGCTGTCCTTCGGCGCCRTGGGCCTGTTGATGGCGGCCGGCGGCGAGCACGCAGACGGCTGGCGCGCCAGATGCAAGGCGGCGCTGCGCACCCAGGCCATCGCGACCATCGGCCTCGCGCCGCTGAGCCTGATCTGCTTTGCGCAGCTCTCCGTCGTCGGCCTGCTGGCCAACCTCGTTGCCATCCCGCTGATCAGCTTCGTCATCACGCCGCTGGCTTTGCTGGGCGGCCTGTTCACGCCGCTGTGGGCACTGGCCGCCGTGCTGATGCAGGCCTTGATGGCCTGGCTCAAGCTGCTGATCGCCTGGCCAGCGGCGGTGTGGTGGCTGCCGGCGGCGCCACTGTGGTCACAGGCACTGGCATTGCTGGGCGCCGTGCTGATGGCACTGAGACTGCCCTGGCGGTTGCGCGCTGCAGGTCTGCTGATGACGCTGCCGCTGCTGTGGCCGGCCGTGCCGCGCCCACCTGACGGCGAGTTCGAACTGCTGGCGCCGGACATCGGCCAGGGCAACGCGGTGCTGGTCCGTACCCGTGGCCATGCGCTGCTTTTCGACACCGGCCCGGTTTATGCGCCGGGCTCGGACGCCGGCGAGCGGGTGCTGCTGCCACTGCTGCGCCGCCTGGGGCTGAACCGGTTGGACATGCTGGTGCTCAGCCACCGCGACAGCGACCATGTCGGTGGTGCGGCAACCTTGATGCAGGCGCTCTCGGTGGGAGAGCTGCGCAGCTCGCTGGAGCCGGGCCATCCGCTGCTCGGCGTCGGGCTGCCCGTACAGCGCTGCGAAGCCGGCCAGACCTGGACCTGGGACGGCGTGCGCTTTGACGTACTGCACCCCACGCTGGCCCATTACGGGGGCGGCTTCCGGTCTAACGACCTGTCCTGCGTATTGCGCATCACGGCGGCTTCGAGCCGACGCGCGCTGCTGGCGGGCGACCTGGAGGCCGAGCAGGAGCGGCAGCTCGTGAAGCGCGAGGCTGATCTGCATGCCGAGGTGCTGCTCGTACCGCACCACGGCAGCAAGACCTCATCCAGCGCCGAGCTGTTGGCCGCCGTTGCGCCGAGCGTCGGTGTCGTGCAGGCCGGCTACCGCAGCCGCTTTGGCCATCCCGCGCCGCCGGTGCTGGCGCGCTACCAGGCCGCGGGCATCGCCGTCGTTGCCAGCCCGTCATGCGGCGCCTGGCGCTGGCGGAGTGCGACGTTCGAGTCGAGCTGCGAGCGAGCGCTGCGCCACCGCTACTGGCAGGACCTCACCCCCGCCAGCTCCGCGCCTGAAGGCCCTCTGGTTGAAGAGGCGCCAACGGCCGAGGCCGAGCTGGCCTTCTGACGCCGGGGCTGCCACACTCGCCCGGCCATCACCTGGGAAAATCACATGAAGCGCTTGGATATCTGGGCCCGTCGCATCGTCTCGTTGGGCCTGCTCTGCGTGAGCCTGGCCGCCGCAGCGGGCGGTGGCAGTGCCGGCAGCGGCGCCAAGGCCACGGCCGGCAACAAGGACTACGACCTCTACCGCAGCGGCAGCGCCGCCGATGCGCTGCCTCCCCAGCCAGCGAGCAACCAGCTCGTGCTGATGGGCGGTGGCATCGACGTCGACGACGCCTTCCGAGCCATGATCGCCAAGGCGCGTGGCGGCACGGCGGCCAAGGTCGATGTCGTCATCCTGCGCACCTCGGGCGCTGACGGCTACAACGCCTACCTGATGGCCATGGACGGCGTCGACTCGGTCGAGTCCATCGTGCTGAAGACGCGGGCTGGCGCCAGCGCGCCCGAGGTGCTGGATCTGGTGGCGCGGGCCGACGTGCTGTTCATCGCCGGTGGCGATCAGTCCACCTATATCGCCCAGTGGGCTGGCACACCGCTGGAGGCCGCGATGAAGGCCGCCGTCGCGCGCAGGGTGCCCTTTGGCGGCACCAGCGCCGGCCTGGCCGTGCTGGGCCAGTTCGACTACTCGGGCGCCAACCAGTCGGTGTCGTCGGCCACCGCCATGGCCAACCCCTATGACCGCGGCGTCACGCTGGACCGCAGCTTCCTGAATGCGCTGCCGCTGATGGCGAACGTCATCACCGACGCTCACCTCGTCGCCCGCGACCGCATGGGCCGCCTGGTCACCTTCCTGGCCCGGTTGTCGGCCGATGGCTGGGCCGGCTGGCAGGCGCTGCGCGGCATCGGCGTGGATGAGCAGACGGCCGTCGTTGTCGACGGCGACATCGCCACCGTCATGGGCAATGACGACGGCCTGGGCGGCCGCACCGGTCGCGCCTATTTCCTCAAGCCGACGATGGCGCCGACGACGGTGCAGGCCAGGAAGCCGCTGACTTTCCGCAGCCTGCAGGTCGAGAAACGCACGGCCGGCGGGCAATACAACCTGGCCACTTGGCCGACCGTGTCGCCGTATTTCATCTCGGTGGAGACGGGCGTGTTGATGCCCAACCCCTACTGAGCTTTGGAGGCTTGGCGCGCCCGGGCCACGGCCTGGCCGAGCTCGATGACGGCCAGCGCGTAATAGGCCGACCAGTTGTAGCGCGTGACCGTCCAGAAATTCTGCGTGCCCAGCAGCACGGTGGTCGGCTTCTTCGGCCCGTTCTGCAGCTCGATGACGGCCATGGGGCCATCGTGGTCGAGTGCGGCCTTGGAGGGCAAGGCGCCGGCGGCGCTGAGGTCGGTGGCGGTGAAGCTGGGCTTGATGTCCGGCGCCAGCAGGCGCGCCCGCTCGCGGCGGTCAGCGGGCAGTTTGACGCTGTAGTGCGTCGCCTCGCCGGGCTTCCAGCCGTACTCGGACAGGTAGTGGGCCACGCTGCCGATGGCGTCCACCGGGCTGGCGATCAAGTCGATGCGGCCATCGCCGTCGAAGTCCACCGCATGCTGGCGCCAGCTGCCGGGCATGAATTGCGGCCAGCCCAGGGCCCCGGCATAGCTGCCGCGCACCTCGCCGGCGTCCAGGCCGTTCTCGCGGCAGAGCTTGAGGAACTCGGCCAGCTCGCCGCGGAAGAAGGCCTGGCGTTCGGCGGCGCGCGGGTGCTCGGTGGGAAAGTCGAAGGCCAGCGTCGCCAGCGCGTCCAGCACCTTGAAGCCCCCGGTGATGCGGCCATAGAAGGTCTCGACGCCAATGATGCCGACGACGACCTCGGCCGGCACGCCGTAGGTGCTCTCGGCACGCGCCAGCGCGGCCTCGTGCTCGGCCCAGAAGGCCACGCCGGCGTCCAGGCGCCTGGGCTCGATGAAGCGGTCGCGGTAGGCCGTCCAGTTCTTGGCTGTGCCGACGGCCGCCGGCAGGATGAGCTGCCGCACGCGCGGCAGGTCCAGGGCCTGGCTGAGCTGCTCGCGCAGCGCGGTGGCGTCCCAGCTTTGCGATGCCGCAAGCTCGTCGGCAAAGGCGACGAGGGCGGGGCGGTTGCCCAGCGGTTCAGGAGGCGGCGCCGGCTTGGCGTGGCGGGGTTTGGCGTGGACGGCACAAGCCAGCAGCAGGCCGGCCAGCAGGGGGAGGTATCGGAAATTCACGGCTGCAGCATACGGGCCGCGGCGCGGAACTCGCCCCAGGCGGGCGCCGATGCGTCAGGGGCGTAGCGCGAGCGCTCCAGCTTCTCCAGCCACTGCGCGGCCGGCTCGGCCTTCTGGCCATGCTGGCGGCGCAGCGCGCGCGCCCAGGCGGCCGGGCTCTCGTGGGCGGGGATGCTCACGCCCGCACGGGTCAGCAGGGCGGCTATGCGCGCCCGCTGGCGGCTCCAGGCGTCGTGCGGCCGGCTGCTCCAGCGTATCCAGGCGGCGCCTGCCACGGCCAGCACGAGGATGACGCCGGCCAGGGCCTGGCCCAGCGCCGTCCAGTCGGGTTGGCTGAAGCCCAGGCGCTTGAGCAGGTCGAACTGGTTGTCGCGCGAATAATTCAGCACCAGTTGCTGCCAGCGGTTGTTGACGGTCTCCCAGCCATTGCGCATGGCCCGCCACAGCGTCGGGTTGAACTGGCCCAGCACGCCGGGCTGCGGCCGCAGCGCCAGGCCCTGGGTGACGCGGTTGGGCGCCACGGCGGCGGTCGGATCGCTGCGCACCCAGCCGCGGCCTTCGACCCAGAACTCGGCCCACGCATGGGCATTGGCGTTGCGCACGACCTGATAGCCGTCCTGGGGTTCGGCGTCCCAACCCTGGAAGCCGGTGACGATGCGCGCCGGCACGCCCATGGCGCGCATGACGACGACGAAGGCGGAGGCGAAGTGCTCGCAAAAGCCCAGGCGCCGGTCCAGCCAGAACTCGTCGATGACGTGGGGCGAGGTCTCGCCATAGCGGCCGGGGGTGAGGGTGTAAGTGAAGTCCTGGCTGCGGATGTGTTCCAGAAGGGCTGCGGCCAGAGCCTCGGAACGCGGGCCCGGCCCCAGCGTGGCAAAGCGCGCCTCGCCGGCCAGCAGCTCGGCCCAGGCACGGGTGCGCGGATTGAGAC